>JAKJAE010000186.1:5744-5990 GCA_022707665.1 Chloroflexota bacterium | reverse complement strand
AGTTTCTGTGGAAGTTCGCCGCTGAGGGAGGCATTGGGGCTACCCCATGCTTTTCCAACAATCTCGTAGTGATCGGGACAGCCGACCACAATGTCTACGGTGTATCAATGGTAGACGGACAGTCCCAATGGGTGCTCAAGACCAAGGGACGTGTCTTCTCGTCGGCCTTCGCGCAGTTCGATCATTTCTTCGTGGGCTCGGACGATGCGAATCTGTATGCCATCCACGGCTACTCGGGGCGCAAGG
>JAKJAE010000186.1:0-5676 GCA_022707665.1 Chloroflexota bacterium | reverse complement strand
TGAACGATCAGATGATCGTCTTCAGCTGCAACCTCGGGTACGTGTATGCGCTCTCACTCAACCGTGAGTTGCGTTGGCGCTTCCAGGCCCGGCGAGGCATACTGGCATCACCGTTGGTCGCCGAAGGTCTCGTTCTTGTTGGCTCACTGGATTGGAACTTCTACGCGTTGGATGCCCGTTCTGGATGGTTGGCCTGGAAGTACCGCACCGGTGGTCCCATCGCTTCCACCGCCGGCATCTTCGATGGTCTCGTCATCTTTGGGTCTGCCGATGGTCAGATCTACGCGTTGCAAATGTCCGATGGGCGGTTGGTGTGGCGGTATAAGGCACCCGACCAGGTGAATGGCGCGGTCACGGTCTATGAAGGCGCCGTCTATGCCGGGTGCGTGGATGGTGCGCTGTACTGCCTTGACGCACATACGGGCGCGTTGCGCTGGCGCTACCAGACAGATGGGGCCATCACCGGTGCTCCGTTCGCATTGGGAGGCGTGATCTACGTCGGCTCGAGTGACCACTACGTGTATGCCATACCAGCGTAAGGCTGATAGGCGTCTGTCTGAAGGGCGCATCGATCACGGTGGCTAATGCCTAAGATCGACCCTCTGAAGGACTATTACGCGACGCTAGGCATCCCACAGGATGCTTCGCAAGATGACATTCGCCGTGCCTATCGCCAGTTGGCGAAACTCACAACACATCCTGACTCGGGATCGGGTGATGCAGAGCAGTTCCAGACCGTGCGTGACGCATATGCGATTCTCTCGACCGTCGAATCACGCGATGCTTACGACAGGCTCCGTCAGTCGCGTGGTCGTGGTACAGCTCCGCTGGCCATAACGGGCCTGCAGAGTCGCCTGGAGTTGCCGGCGATGGAACAGGAGCAGGCACTTTATGTGATCCTGGACCTCGTGCCTCGTCCCGATCTTGGAGACGCACGCAGAAAGCTCAACCTGGCGATCGTGATCGACCGAAGCACATCTATGCGTGACGCACGGATGCAAGGCGTCAAAGCAGCAGCCATGGACGTGATCGATGCCCTGGCGCCGGACGATCGGCTTGCCGTGATCGCCTTCAGCGACCGTGCCGAGGTAGTTGCAGCCTCGGCAACGGTGGAGAACAAGACCCAGTTTCGATCAGCCTTGATGGCGATCGCTCCGGGCGGTGGCACCGAGCTCTATCAAGGACTCTCTACAGCCATCAGCCAGATCCGCGCACACGTAGCCGAGGATACCATCAGTCACGTGCTACTGCTCACCGATGGCCGCACGTACGGCGATGAGAAGCTTGCTCTCGCTGCGGCTGCACGCGTGCGAGAAGACGGGATCGGTATCTCCACGTTCGGAATCGGCGAGGACTGGAACGATAGTTTCCTCGATGATCTGGCGCGCCAGGGTGGTGGCGCATCGCACTACATCGACAGCCCGAGCAAGGTCAGGGATGCTCTGCGGAACCAGGTCAGGGAGCTGGGTGCATTGGTGCTCCACCGGACGAGTGCGCAAGTCAGCACTGCACCCGGTGTGCAGCTCATAGAGTCGTACCGGGCAGCGCCTACTATGGAGATTCTGCAAGCTGACGCAGCGGGACGGCTGACGTTGGGTGGATTGTCGGCCGGCATCACCGTCGTACTCGCGCTGGTGTTCTCCGTCGCGATGACGGGCACGGGTCCGCGTCGCATTGCACGCGTCACTATTGAGGGCGAGGATATGGTGAAGGGCGCGCCGGCCGCCCTCTGGCACGACGTTTGGGTGACGCTCAGGGATGATCCTTGTGAAGGTACCGTGCCACCGCGGTTGGTGAACACCATGGGCAGACTGAGCATCTACAGGCTTCAGGAGCGCGCATGGAGGGCTCTTGAGGAAGGTAGTGAGGAGCAGGCCGCGTTGGATCTGGAATCGGCGGCAACCCGGCTGTATGACCTTGGATATCGTGAGTTGGGCGAAGCGGCCATGCTGGAGGCAGGCCGAATCTCGAACGGTGCGCCGCCGTCCAGCAAAGGTCGCAAGCAGGTTCGATATGGAACCCGGGTTCTCGGTGACGTCCCTTCTTGATCGTGGAGGTATCTATGGCTCAGAAAGGTGCAAAAGTCGTCTGTCCATCGTGCGGTGCCGACAATCTGCCGGGCACACTCTTTTGCGTCCAGTGTGGTACCTATTTACCCTCTGGGGGGCCGCTGCGCACTGAGCCATTGCCTGAGCAGGATGAGGCCAATCCGGCCCGACCGCGGCACGATAGCGCCAGCCAGGAGGCTTCCCAGCGTGACCTGAACATCGAGGTCACTGTGGTGAACACTGGCAGAGTTCTGATGCTATCTGCGGACCGCGAGATCCTGGTAGGACGGCTGGACTCTGCCCACGGCATCTTCCCCGAGCTGGATATGACCGTGGACGGTGGGCTTGAGGAAGGAGTCTCGCGGCGCCATGCCCGCATCTATATGCGCGACGGAACCTGTTTTGTCGAGGATCTGGACAGCACCAATGGCAGTTTCCTCAACGGCGACCGGATCACGCCATACTTACCCTATGCATTTCACGACGGCGATGTGCTATCATTTGGATCACTACAACTCAAGTTCCGCATCACCAGTGCGGACGACGAAGTATAGATTCACAGGGGGAATTGTCGATGCCCTACACTGTGCTATTGCACTTGCTCAACGAGGACTCCGTGGTGGGCGAGCTCGAGTCGATGCCGGAACCCAACCAGCAGTTCGTCGAGCTGAAGAGCCCACGCCTTCGCGACGGACGCGAAGTCTCGTACCTGCTAGCTGAGACGAATACGGTTCTCTACCCGTGGAATCGCATTCACTGCATTGAGATCATGCCGACCGAAAACGATGAACAGATCGTTACCTTCATCCGTGAGTAGTCAGGATTCGCATCCCCTTGTCCTGGTGGTTGACGACGAACCGCGGATCATACGGTTCGTAAGGATCAACCTCGAAATGGAGGGGTTCCGCGTTATCGAGGCGTCCAATGGGGTGGAGGCCGTGGCCATGGTTCGGGAAAAGATGCCCGATATCGCCCTGCTGGATGTGATGATGCCTGAGATGGATGGTTTCGAGACCCTGCGTACCATCCGAGAGGTATCCAGTGTACCAGTGATCATGTTAACCGTCCGCAGTTCGGAGGAAGACAAGGTCCGCGGGCTGGACCTCGGCGCCGACGATTACATCACCAAGCCGTTCAGCCCTCGAGAGCTGGTCAGTCGCGTGCGCGCCGTCCTGCGGCGGTTTCAGGCAGTTTTGCCAACCGAAGGATCGGTCCTCACCATTGATGAACATCTGGCCATTGACTACAACACAGCAGAGGTCATCGTCAGCGGAGAGCGCGTGAAGCTTCGACCCACGGAATTCCGATTGCTGCGACACTTGGTGGAGAATGCTGGCTGGACCGTTCCCCACGCTACCCTGCTGTCGAAGGTTTGGGGGTATGAGTACAAGGATGAGGTCTCATACCTACGACTCTACGTGAACTACCTCCGCAAGAAGATCGAACCCGATCCGGCGAACCCACGCTACATCCTCACTGAGCGCGGGATGGGGTACCGGTTCGTCGACTTCCGGTCTCCGTGATCCAGCCCTCGTTGCTGAGGGCCGGCTGGATGTAGGATATCCGATGCACCGGTCAAAGAGATCCCCCATCTGGACCCTGCTCTGTGTGCTCCTGGTTGCCGCGTGCCGGGTTGTCGAACCGACCGCAACGCCGGTCAACAGCGGTAGCGACCAGGAGCTGGCTCTGGCGACAGTCACGCCCTCGCCGCGACCTACTGAGACCGAAGTTCTGCCTGATGGCCCATATCCTCCACGCATCGTCGCGTTCGAGCCACAGCCAGGAGAGGAAGTAGGCACGGACACGACACTGACGTGGACCTTCAGTGAGCCGATGGACCAGCAGAGCGTCGAGAGGGCTTTGAGGCTCCTGCCCGAGACATCAGGCAGGTTCACCTGGGTGTCCGACCATGTGGTCGCGTTCTCGCCCGACGAGCTTGTTCGGGGACAGCGCTACACTGTCTCGTTTGCGGCTGACGTCCGATCGGTCGCGGGGTTGCCCCTGAGCGGAAACCCGGAATATGCATTCCACACGCTGTCCACGCTTCAGGTAACCCGGCTAACACCCCCGGACGGCGCTACGGAGATACGGGCTGACGCGCCCGTCCTCATAGAGTTCAACCGCCCTGTAGCACCCTTGAACTGCGTAGGCGGGCCGGCGCAACCTGATACGAGCTGCCCGGTCCTGCCTCTCAGCTTCGACCCGCCGGCCACGGGCAACGGCGTTTGGGTCGACACATCAACGTACCGTTTTGCGCCATCGCCAGGTCTACAAGCCGGGATCAGATATGGCCTCGTACTCGCTGAAAACGTTCAGAGCACTGACGGAGCACAGTTGGTTGGGCCGTATGAGTGGAGCTTCGAGACGGCAACGCCGCGCGTTTCACGGGTCATTCCAGCGCCGGGCACGCGTGGGGCCCTGCTTGAGGCTGGCGTTCAGATCTCCTTCAGCACACCGATGGATCCTGCCAGTACTGGTGCAGCCTTCAGCCTTATTGCTCCCGGTGGAGATTCGGTGCCCGGTTCCCTCACGTGGCAGGACAGAGGGGCGACGCTTGTCTTCACGCCGACGGAACTGCTCGATCTGGGGGCGACCTACACAGCGACCATAGAGCCGGGGGCGCGTGCAGCCACCAGCGCTCCAATCGAGGCGCCGTATTCGTGGACCTTCAGCACAGTTCCCTACCCAAGGCTTGTGAGCCATGTGCCGGTGGCCGATGCCCAGGCGGTGGATGTGTATGACCCGGTGCGTCTCACATTCGTTGGGCAGATAGATCCGGACGAGCTTGCCGCGAGCATCAGGGTCACTCCAGCGCCACCCGCCAATGGTCTGTACGCGTGGTATGACGCGCCCATCGGTGTGTTCACCCTTTCCTGGGTCCGCGAACCGCGCACTGAGACCTGCATTGCGATTGACCCGGCCCTCAGTGACATCTATGGCAATCCCATCGCCCAGCCCGAGGACTTCTGTTTTGTCACAGGCGATCTCCCTCCACTCCTGGCGCTGACATCCGCCGTTGACGCAATCACGCTTCACGCTGGACTGCCGGCTACTGTGCAGTTGCTCAACCGCAACGTCGATTCCGCCCGGTTCAGGCTGGCGCGAATCGCTCTACCGCAGTTCGTTACCGGCGGCGTGGATTCGGGCGATCTGGTACGGGAGTGGACCGCATCCTTCGAGACATCGCCAAATACCGCGCAAGTCGTCACGGTCTCGCTCGACCGCTCTGGCGGGGCATTGGCCACGGGGCTTTACGCGCTGTCCTGGCAGCTCACGGGTATCGACGCACCCCAGGGCGTCGTGCGTATCGCCGTGGTCGATCGGCACGTCCTGATCAAGCTCGCCAGCGAGGAAGCCCTGGTCTGGGTCACGGAAATGGACGCCGGAGCGCCCGTAACGCGCACTGCTGTGCAGTTGCTGGATCGCGAGGCGCTGTTGTTGGCTGGGGGCACCACGGACAGTGATGGGATATCCAGGCTGCCGGTCTCAAAGCGCAGCGAGCTGTGGGAACCTGTTGCAGCGGTCACAGGTGAGCCTGGTGAGCCAGGCTATGGCATCGCTGTTTCAACATGGCAAGGGGACGTGTTCCCCTGGGACTTCGGGATCGACGTCCATACCACGGCACAGC
>JAKJAE010000185.1 GCA_022707665.1 Chloroflexota bacterium | reverse complement strand
CGCGCGTGGGGAAGGGCGAGATTGCGGAGCGGCGATTGCGGTCTCCGGCGCCTGGTTGCGATGTGGCCGGGATGTGGTATTCCTGTGGGTCACGAAGCCAGAGCGGGGGGGGGCCATGAACCATCGAGAACGAGTACTGGCAGCGCTGCACCACGAGGAGCCGGACCGGGTGCCGGTTGATCTCGGATCGACGCGCAACACGGGCATTCTGCAGGCCCCGTACGATGCGCTGGTGGCACACCTGGGGATGCGCCCCGCTGACGGCGGCGCGGGCAAGGCGGCGTCAGGGCCGGGTGGGCACGGGATCGGCAAGGTCCTGGGCCTCGCCACGCCCGACGAGGCCGTGCTCCGGCGGCTTGACGTTGACTTCCGTGGCATCTTCCTTGGCAAGGCCGATGTGTCGTCAGAGGCGTTACTGCCCGACGCGCCCGATGGCTCGGCGATGCACCGCGATGAGTTCGGCGTCATCCGGCGCTGCCCGCCGGGTGGTCACTACTTCGATCTGGCACGCTCGCCGCTAACGGGTGACATCACCGTGGCGGACATCGTGCGCCACCCGTGGCCCGACCCTGCCGATCCCGGGCTGACGCGTGGCCTGCGTGAGCGGGCGCTGGCGCTACGCGAGTCCACCGATTACGCCATTGTGTTGCACCTGACCGACATCTTCGTGCACACGACGCAGTACCTGCGGGGCTTCGAGGCCTGGTACATGGACCTCGTGGCGGCTCCCGACCTGGCTGGTGCGCTCATGGATGCCGTGTTGGAGCTGCGACTGGAGGTCCTCCGGCGCGCGCTGGAGGCCGTGGGCGATCTGATCGACGTCGTGAGCACGTCCGACGATGTGGCTGACCAGCGGGGCCCGCAGATGTCGCTGCGCATGTACCGCACGCTGATCAAGCCACGGCACGCGCGTTATCTGCGCCAGGTGCGCGAGATGACCAATGCCGTGCTGCTCTACCACTCGTGTGGGTCGGTGGTGGACCTGCTGCCCGACTTCGTCGACATGGGGATCCAGGCGCTCAACCCGATCCAGGTCACGGCGCGGGGGATGGATCCGGCGGCCCTCAAGGCGACCTGGGGGCAGCATCTGGCCTTCTGGGGTGGCGTGGACACGATGCACGTGATGCCGCGGGGGACGCCCGATGACGTGCGTGCTGAGGTTGCGACTCGAATACGCGAAATGGGAGGGGGCGGCGGCTATGTGGTGGCCGCCGTGCACAACCTCCAGCCCGATGTTCCGCCGCAGAACATCGTGGCGATGGTGGAGGCCGCGCGACAGGGATGACGGCAGCGCCGTCATCTGGTCGTTTGAAGGGGGCCTAACCTCTGGGGTGGCCACCGGGTGCTCCGATGGTGGCCGGTTCGTCGGCCGATCAGACAGCGAGGGCCAGGCGCAGCGCGTCGGTCAGCTTCTCGATCTCGATGGGCTTGCGCAGGATCGTGACGATGCCCTGGTGCTGCAGTGCTTCGGTCTCCTGGTCCAGTGGGTGGCCTGTCATCATAATGAGAGGGATGCGAATCCCCTGGCGGACCAAGGCGTTGCGCAGGGCTATCCCGCCCATTTCGGGCATGACCATGTCGCTCAAGATGACGGCGACCTCATCGCGATGTTGGTCGATGAGCGCCAGCGCCTCGTTCCCGTTCGCCGCGACCATCGTACGGTAGCCCAGATCCTCGAGCGTATCGGCGACGGCCTGCCGTAGAACTGCGCTATCCTCCACAATCAGGACCGTCTCCCCGCGTCCTTGTTGCAGATGGTGGGCGGGGGCTTCCGCCTGGCCCAGCGCGGTCCCGGAGATGGGAGGAAGGTAGATGGAAAACGCCGTGCCTTTCCCCGGTTCTGATTCGACGTGGATGTGCCCCTCGTGCTGTTTGACGATGCCGTAAACCTGCGCGAGACCCAGCCCACTCCCCATGCCCGGTGGCTTGGTCGTGAAGAACGGCTCGTAGAGATGCTCCCGGACCTCCGCGGACATGCCTGTCCCGGTATCCGAAACGACCAGTTTGGCCCACACACCGGGGGGCACGCTCAGATCCGAGACACTGTCTGTGGGCGTGACCTCGGCAGGCACGAGGGCGATGGTGAGCACGCCTCCGTTGGGCATCGCGTCGCGGGCGTTCACGGCGAGATTGGTGACGAGCTGTGAGAGACGGCCGCTGTCGCCGTTGACGAACAAGCTTCCTTCGGGAACCTGAAGGTCAATCGCAATGTTTTCAGGGAGCGTTCGCCGCAGTATCGCCACGTGCTCTTCGAGCAGCGTGGTCAGGTTCAACGGCTGGCGCTCCAACATCGTCCGGCGACCGAAGTCGACGATCTGCTCGACCAGGTGGGCGCCCCGTTGGGCCTCATTGATCACGATCTTGCTGTGGGCTCGCAGTTGTTCGGGAGCATCGCGCAGCTCGATGCTCATCTGAGCATAGAGCATGATCACCGCGAGGATGTTGTTGAAGTCGTGCGCGATCCCGGCAGCCAACTGCCCGACGGCAGCCAGGCGCTCGCGCTCCAGAAGCTCAGCCTCGATCTGGCGCTCGCGCGTCACGTCTCTGTAGACCACGACGTAGCGACCAGCTTCCTGTGCAGCTGTGATGGGGCGCGAGGCGACCTCGAAGGTCCGCGCTCCGGCAGTGAATTCATGCCAGAGCTCGTTGGGCGTCGACGCGAGAAGGTCGGCAAGCGGGCGGGCGCCCAGAGCCAGCAGCCGTCCATCCGGATCGAGGATCGCGATGTGTGGCAGATCCTGTGCTGCGACCGAATCGGCCAGCAGGATCGTCCCGTCGACCTGGACCATCAGCACGCCTTCGGGCACGGTGTCAAGGACGGTCTGCATGCGCTGCGCCTGGTCGCGAACCGTGGCCAGAAGCTGGTCTCGTTGCGAGATGTCGAGCGCCGTAAAGATCACGCCCTTGCCAGGATCCGCCGGATCGAGCGGCGTCGATGCGAGCAGCACGTTGATGATGGTTCCGTCTTTGCGCTGCCAATGCGTCTCGACGCTGCCGGTGCCGGTCCTGCTGATCTGGTCGTATTTCTCGCTGCCCACGAAGTCGAAGTCCGTGGGGGTGGGATAGAGAATGCGGGCGCTCTTGCCCACCAGCTCATCCTCTCGATAGCCGGTCATCTGGCAGACGCGCTCGTTGACCTCATAGAGGATGCGATCCCTGACTACGCCAATCCCTGTTGGCGCCACGCGGAAGATGGACTTGAGGCGCGACTCACTGGCTCTGAGTTCCTGAGACAGAAAGGCGTAGGGTTGGGTGATGCCGGTATGCACGACGACCTGGTACAGCCCGAACACGGCGACCACGTTGGCCAGATGCCCGATCAGGCTTGCTGTGTGATAGGGGTCATTGCGAAAGGCAAAACTCAGGTCGGTGATCGCCATGGCCAGGATCGAGACCAGGAGCACATCCCTGATCTGGGCGTCGAGGCCTCCTCCCTTTCTGCGGAGCCAGAGAGCAGAGGCGACGAGAACAAACGCGATGAGGATCTCGCTCCCCTGTTTGAAGGGCGTGTGGCCCGACCCTTCGATCTCACACGCCGGGAACAGCCCCGAGAAGATAAGCCACAACAGGACTGCTGTGATGAGGGCGAAGATACCCAGCACGATCCTCGGACGGCCAGCCTCTGCACGCAGGAACGCTCCACGACCGCGCGAGCCGAACCCGACGGCAGCCAGGGTGGCAAAGCCCTGCAGGTAGCGCGCTGCCACCCAGAGCTGCTTTGAGAGATCGGGTATAGATGTCGTTAGCACTTCCACTCCCGGGTACGTTAGCGTGTGCAGCATATCCAGGATGGCGGTAGAGAGGTGAGCGATGCCCAGGATGAGCGCCAGGTCGTTCTGGGTATGCTCGCGAGCATTCCAGACCACCATGAAGACGCTGAGCGCGACAGCAATGCTGATCATCTCGGCCAGGGTGTGGAACAGCATAAAGTTGGTGAGGCCGATGGCGATGAGGATAACAACGATGACGGTGCCGATGGCCAGGGGCATCAGGTGTTGCACCAGGGGGACGCTCGGCCTGGGGGCGCCAGCGCTCGGGTGACTGCCTGTGAGGGTCACTGGTTGGGGTCTCCTTTCGTGAGACCTCCTCGCGCAGTTCCGCCGTTGGTTCCCGTCGGGGGCGCGTGGCAATCGAGGGGCAGCGCGCGCCGTGCGCCAGCCGCCGGTTACGCTGAGCCCGAGGGCACGATCAGAATGGGTACGGTCAGGTGTCGCTCGATCGTCGCGCCGGTGCTGGTTACCGCGCTCAGCGTGGTCTCGAAGGTGGCGTGAAGGGGGTGGTCAATGCCGGAGGCGACGAGCGTGAGGCCCTGTCCGGGCTGTGTGTTGGCGTGAAACGGCACGGTGTTCTTGTGCCACGTGGGCACGAGATCGATGTCGGGTGGCCACATCACCCAGAAGGGCGCGACCTCCTGTTGCTGGTTCCCTAACTCTCCCAACTCGACGAGCGCAGTGCTGTCGAGTGCGGTAGGCTGTGGCCAGAGGCGCGGGGGGCGGCCCTGGGCCAGCCAGCCGTTGGGGCAGAGGAGTGAGACACGGACGGCGTGCCAGTCGATGCCGGTGGCATTGGCGACGTGAAAGCGCAGCGTCAGGGGCATCGCGTGCGGATCCCAGCGGGCATCGACCTCCCAGTGGCCCCAGAGCTGCTCGGGGCCGTACCGCCGGAAGAGGATCCCCTCGGTGCCCATCGCAGCCACGGTGCGCGCGATCATGGCCGACTCGGGCAGGCCCGCAGGCTGCGCGACTTCCGTAGCGGGATGGATGAGCGACAGCGTCGCCCCGGGCGCCACCTGGGCCGTGCGCCACGCGAGCGGGCCAGTGGCCCCGGCCCCAGCCGTGCGCAGGCCGACCCGGACGATCCACGACTCGGCATTGTGGTTGGTCACCTGGATCACGGTACAGCGCTCGCCGAAGGCGACCGGCTGCCACATGGGCCTGGCGCCGGCATCCACCTGGGGCGCTGCCGAGGCGGGGAGCGGTTGGTCGGGGCTCTGCTCCTGCCAGGTGATGTCGAAACTGTGCGGGCCTGCGTGGAAGGCGTGCCAGGCTGACGCTGTCAGCAGTCCGCGGGGGGCGATGGTCAGCGTGTGGGCGGGTGCGTCGACCTCCAGACCGAGCCACTGCTTGAGGAATTGCCAGGCAAAAGCACCCTGGCCCTGGCTACACCGGGTCAGTGAGCGACGATGGTCCAGCCCGTGAGGCCACCAGAAGACGCTGCCTGTGACCTCGTCGGCGCCATTGGCCCAGAGATTGCGCACGGCCTCCAGCATCTCCTGGCGCGTGACGCTGCCGGCGAGGCGTGAAAAGTAGGCGGTGCCATCGAGGGCGCCGCTCGTGAAGCCCCGGGGGCTCCAGCGCAGCGCGCCGAACTCCGGGTCGAAGTTGGGGCACCAGGCCGAGCGCGCAAAGGCGTGGTAGTTGGACCAGGCGGCATCGCCGTGGTCGACCATGCCATAGACGGGGGCGAGCATCGAGCTGGTGTCCTCGCCATCGTAGTAGGGTGCGCCCCTGCCAGTGGGACCCTCCTGGAGGTAGAAATCGCCCGGTGGCTCGCCGAGGTTGGTGCCGCCCAGAATCTGGGGACCAAATGGGCCGTTGCCGACCATGCGGCGCGCGATCGCGTCGCGGATGGCGCTGGCGCTGTTGCGGTAGCCGCCGGCGCTCACGGAATCGCCCAGTTGGTCCGAGAGGTAAGCCATCGAGTCGAACGCATACCAAATCTTAACATTGGTGCCGTAGTCGTAACGCCGCCCGACGGCGCCGTCGCTGGCGTAGCGGGTGGGGAAGAGCATGTCCTGTGGTGCCTTGAGCGCCATCAGATCGGCGACGATGCCGCGGAGCGCGCCCATCACCTCGGGCTCGCGGATGAGGCGTTCGGCGTCGCCCGTCACCTGCAGCCACTGTCTGGCGATGATGATGGGCGCCACCAGGATCGGCAGCGAGTGATCGGGGGTGCCCCGCGGGGCGCGGCTGCGCTCCAGGAAGAAGCGCAAGGCGGCCCACG
>JAKJAE010000184.1:305-6028 GCA_022707665.1 Chloroflexota bacterium | reverse complement strand
TAATGGTCCGAGCACGAACCTCTCACCATGAAGGAGTTGGAGCCGATGCCCAAGAGCCACATCCTGGTCATTGAGGACGATGACGACGCCCGGACGATGTACGGCATCATGCTGCGCAGTTGGGGATATGACGTCGCAGAGGCAACGACGGGTCGCGAAGGGATTCGGCAGGCATCGCGGCAGATTCCCGACTTGATTCTGCTTGACGTAATGATGCCTGACGTGGATGGTTATGAGGTCTGCAAGGAACTCCGGTCGGACCCCACCTTCCATCGAGTACCCATCCTATTCCTGACCGCTCTGGCCGCGCCCGATGATCGCATCAAGGGCTACATCCAGGGGGGCGACGACTTCATCACCAAGGGTCATATGGACTACCGGGAGCTGGGGGTTCGCATCAAGGCTGCGCTGGACAGAGCTGAGCGCCTTGAGGCCTCTACCCAGGGTGCGGGAAGTGGGAAAGTGATTGGCCTGCTCTCTTTGCGCGGTGGTGTTGGTGTCACGTCAGTGGCTCTCAACCTGGCGCGGTATGTCACAACGACCAGCGAGCGACCGGTCATGCTCATCGACCTCGCATTTCCTGTCGGCAGCCTTGCGTTGTGGAGCGGACTCAGTGGTCCACGCCACATCGTCACGCTGCTCTCCCGCTCGCCATCCGAGATTGATATCAGTCTCATTGGTAACTACAGCTTGCAGAACGTCTACGGCTCATACTTCATTCCGGGGCCAGCCTCCATCGCCGACTTGAGTGGCATTCGTCTGCAGGCTCTGGATCAGGTCCTGAACGTACTGCGACAGGAGGGTTACACGGTCATCTTGGACCTTGGGCGTGGCACGCTGCCTCTGACCTGGCGCACGCCATCAGCGTGCGATTGGTCTGTCGTTGTCACTTCTCCTGACCCAACGGCACGATCACTGGCAAAGGTAGCAATGCAGGCATTGCCCGAACAGGGAGCCGATCCACGTCGGTTGCTGCTTGTCTTTAACGATTGCACCAACCAGAAACCCTCCGATATCTCCCTTGGACTGCCCCGAACGCCGGATGTCTTCATCCCGTACGAGGAACACTTCGATGATCTGGTCGACCCTTCACCCTTCGCCCATCTCTGGGATCTGATGGCAGAACGGGGAACGGTCTCACTTTAGCGCGCAGCCAGTTGCTCTCTATCACTCGAAATGGAGGTTATGATGGAATTCGTCTCGGATGTCCGGTATGCAGCCACCCATGAATGGGCCAGAACGGATGGTGATCAGGTTACTGTGGGAATCTCCGATTACGCCCAGAGCACGTTGTCTGACGTTGTCTACGTCGAGCTGCCCGAGGTTGGCGACAAGGTCAGCAAGGGCGAGCAGTTAGGTGTCGTGGAATCGGTCAAGGCCGCTGGCGACATCTACGCGCCGGCCAGTGGCACGGTTGTGGCGGTCAACGAAGGCCTTGAGGAAGCCCCCGAACTTGTCAACCAGGACCCCTTTGGCGCGGGCTGGCTGGTCCGCATCAGGCTCGATGACCCTGCGGAACTCGACGATCTCATGGATGCCGCAGCCTACAAGTCGCTCGTCGAGTCAGAACAAGCCTCCTAGCGCAGCGCTTCATCAATCAGAGAGCCCGCGTCGGCGGGCTCTCCGGCACATCCACAGTGACTGGCATCACGCCGGCGCTACTGGCGTGGTTTGTTGCCACTGCAGCCCATAAGGAGTGAAACGTATGGTCTACACACCTCACACGGATGATGACCGCCGTGTTATGCTGGAGGCCATCGGTGTCGGGTCGCTGGCGGAGCTCTTCACCAGTGTGCCCGAGCAGCACCGTTTCCCGAAGCTGGATCTACCTGAAGCCCTGTCTGAGATGGACGTGCTTAGGGAGCTCCAGACACTCTCTGACCTCAATCTCAATGCCAACAGCGTGCCCACGTTTCTGGGTGCCGGGGCCTACCGGCACTGGGTTCCCAGTGTTGTCGACTACGTGATCGGCCGGGGCGAGTTTGCCACAGCCTATACGCCCTATCAGGCCGAGGTGAGCCAGGGGACGCTTCAGGCCATCTTCGAGTATCAGTCGTTGGTCTGCGATCTAACCGGTATGGACGTGGCCAATGCCAGCCACTACGACGGTGCGACGGCGACGGCTGAGGCGGTGATCCAGGCTTACAACACCTTCCGCAAGAAACGGCGCAAGGTTCTGATCTCGCCGGCCGTCAACCCACACTATCGGGCAGTCGTCCGCACCTATACACAAGGCATGGACGTTCAGATTGCCGGCGACGAGTCCATCGACACACCACCTGCAGACCTCATTGACCGGGTGGACAGCGACACAGCCTGCGTCATCGTACAGAACCCCAACTTCCTGGGTCAGATTGAGCCCCTGATGGGGCTTGCTGATCGAATCCACGCGCGCGATCCCCAGACGCTCCTGGCGGTCATCACGAATCCCATCAGCCTCGGTCTGCTGGAACCACCGGGAAGCTTCGGCGCGGACATCGTCCTGGGCGAAGGACAACCGCTGGGACTGGGGCTGAACTTCGGTGGGCCCTACCTGGGTTTCTATGCGACGCGCGAAGCCTATGTCCGCCAACTTGCCGGGCGCCTCGTTGGTCAGACGATCGACGCTGAGGGTAAACCCGGCTATGTGATGACTCTGACGACCCGCGAGCAACACATTCGTCGCGACAAAGCCACCTCGAACATCTGCAGCAACCAGGGACTGATGGCGCTCGCCGCCACCGTCTATCTCTCCGTCCTGGGCAAGCACGGGCTCCGCCAGATTGCGGAGCTGAACTACCACAAGGCACACTATGCAGCCACAGCCATTGACGCGCTCCCAGGCTACTCGGTGCTGAACCGGAGCCCCTTCTTCAACGAGTTCGTCGTGCTGTGCCCCTCCCCCGTGGCCAGGATCAACGCCGCGCTTCTTGATTCGAAACCCACTCCGATCCTCGGAGGCTACGACCTCGGTCACGACTTTGAGGGTTGGGAGGATCGCATGCTCGTGGCTGTCACCGAGATGAACAGCCGCGCCGAGATCGACGCCTTCGTCGCCGCGCTCGCGGCCATCTCGGTCCAGGAAAGGGGGGAGCAATGAGCGAGTCCCTGATCTATGAGCTTTCGTCTCCAGGACGCCGCGGAACTCCGACGCCCAAACTGGACGTACCCGAGGCCGAACTGCCTGCCGGACTTGTGCGTGAGGATCTGCCGTTGCCAGAAGTGAGTGAGATCGAAGTGGTGCGGCACTTTCTGCGACTCTCTCAACTCAACTACGCCATCGACAAGGGTATCTACCCACTGGGCTCCTGTACGATGAAGTACAACCCCAAGATCAACGAGGTCACGGCGCGGCTTCCGGGTTTCACTGGCGCCCATCCCCATCAGCCTGAGGGCCTGGCCCAGGGGGCGCTGCGCCTGATGTATGAGCTGCAGGAACACCTGGCCAAGATCGGCGGCTTCGCGGGCGTCACGCTGCAGCCAGCAGCGGGAGCTCAGGGAGAGCTCGTTGGCGTACTGATCATGCGTGCCTATCATAGGGCCCGTGGCGACACCCAGCGCGACACGATCCTCGTGCCCGACTCGGCCCACGGCACCAACCCAGCGTCGACAAGCATGAGCGGACTGCGCGTCGTGCAGATCCCGTCTGATAAACGTGGCAACGTCGACCTCGATGCACTCCGCAGCCAGGTGTGCGATCGCGTCGTCGGCCTGATGATCACCAATCCCAACACCCTGGGCCTCTTCGAGGAAAACATCGAGGAAATCGTCGGCATCGTGCACGGTTGTGGGGGGCTGGTCTATGGTGATGGGGCCAACATGAACGCCCTCATCGGTGTGGTGCGCCCTGGAGACATCGGCATCGACGTAATGCACTACAACCTGCACAAGACGTTCAGCACGCCGCACGGCGGAGGAGGCCCTGGCGCCGGTCCCGTGGGCGTTGCGGCGCACCTGATCGACTTCCTGCCCGATCCAGTGGTGGTCCGCGAAGGGACGGATGCGGAGCCTCACTATCGCTTCCACCGTCCCAGCCAATCCATTGGCCGTGTTCGCAGCTTCTGGGGGCATTTCGGGATCCTCGTACGCGCCTACACGTACATCCGTATGCACGGCTCTGAGGGGCTGCGGAACGTCGCGGAGCACGCCGTTCTCAACGCCAACTACCTGCGTTGCCGCGTCCGCGATACCTATCACGTCCCCTATGATCGCATGTGTATGCACGAATTCGTTGCTGAAGGTCGCATCTCTGGCACCGGAAGCACTGCCATGGACGTCTCGAAGCGCCTCATCGACTATGGCGTCCACCCGCCTACTATGTACTTCCCGCTCATCGTTCACGACGCACTGATGATCGAGCCAACCGAGACCGAACCCCTCCGGACCGTTGATGCCTATGCTGAGACCCTGCTGCGCATTGCGGAAGAGGCTGTCTCGGACCCGGCCCTCCTTCACGAGGCGCCCCACGTCGCGCCAGTTCGCCGCCTGGACGAAGTCCAGGCCGCCCGAACCCCGGTTCTGCGGTACCGCCGGCAACCTTGAGGAAGCTCCCTCCCTGTGGCGTTCCTCCAGCCCCCTGGTGTGCTGGAGGAACGCCAATGTCCGACTGACCACACGCATATGAGCACCGTCGTTCACCTGGCAGCCCATTCCTACTTCAGCCTCCTCGGTGCGACGGCCTCGCCAGAAGCGCTCGCGGCGCGCGCTGCAGCCGACGGTATGGCACATCTCGCCCTCGCCGATACCCATGCGCTCTACGGAGCCGTGGCCTTCGACCGTGCCTGTCGCGCCGTGGGCGTCCACCCTATCCTCGGAATGACAGTCACCGTCGCATGGCCTGATGACCTGACAGTGCCTGAAGGAACTTCACAGGCCGGAGAGGACCTTCTCAGCACGCCCGCACTCCTGGTGTTGCTCGCTCGAAATACGGCTGGCTACCGTTCCCTCTGCGCGCTCTCGAGCAAAATCCAGGGCGCACCGGATCGTGAGGACCGTGCACGCCACGGACTTCCGCTATCAGCCCTGCGCGAGCACGCGGCTGACCTGGTCTGCCTGACCGGTGGGCGCAGGGACCTTGTCTACCGCTGCATCCGCGCAGGCCACGAGCAACTGGCCCACCGGTTCCTCGGAAAGCTCTGCGGCATCTACGAACCCGAGAATACGGTGATCGGCCTTGAGCTTCAGCCGGGCGTCCACGAAGATGGCCCTGCGGACATCGCTGTCGCTACCGAGCTGGTCCGTAAGGCAGATTTCCTGGGCATCGCCGTCGTGGCCCTGCAGCCGATCTACACGCTTGAGCCGGACGACCGGGCGCGGCTCCGACTCCTCGCCGCCATCGACCAGAACTGCGCGCTCGATGCTGTCCCACCCGAGGCGCTGCCCGATGGTGGGGATCCAGGCGTGTCCGTGCATTGGTTGGACCCCGATGCGCTTGCCGAACGGTTCATCGCCTTCCCTGAGGCACTGGCGAACACGGCAACGATCGCAGCCCGCTGCGCGGCAGAGAGCGAATCGGTCCTGCCCTCAGGGAAACTGATGTGGCCCAGCCTGGCACTGCCTCCAGCTCAGACGCCTGCAATAGCTCTGGCTGACCAGGCTACTGCAGGCTGCAAGGCCCGCTACGGCGACCCGCTGCCCCAGGCCGTCGAGGAACGTCTTGGCCACGAGCTTGACGTGATCGCCCACCACGGCTATGACCCGCTTTTCCTCGTCGTGGCCGATGTCGTTGGCTACGCGCGCGAACA
>JAKJAE010000184.1:0-295 GCA_022707665.1 Chloroflexota bacterium | reverse complement strand
CCCGCGGCAGCGTGGCCAACTCACTCGTCGCCTACGCTCTGGGGATCACGACAGTCGATCCGATCGCACACGGCCTGCTCTTTGAGCGCTTCCTCAACCCGGGCCGCACCGACCCGCCGGACATTGACCTGGACTTCTGCAGCCGG
The DNA here is from genome assembly GCA_022707665.1 of Chloroflexota bacterium. Lineage (GTDB taxonomy): Bacteria > Chloroflexota > Anaerolineae > B4-G1 > SLSP01 > PWVB01. Next base: position 149 of record JAKJAE010000184.1, on the reverse strand, counting down.
CGCCGCGATGAAATCCAGGACTACATCCGGCACACCTACGGCGCTGACCACGTGGCCCTCGTCGGCGCGATGAGCACGCTGCAGTTGCGCTCTGCGGCCCGGGAGGCTGCAAAGGCCTACGGCCTGAGTCCCTCAGAGGTTGAAGTCGT
>JAKJAE010000183.1 GCA_022707665.1 Chloroflexota bacterium | reverse complement strand
CGCCAGCCAGGCGGCAGTTCTCTCGGTCTATGGTGTGGTGACCTCTTCGGCGATCCGCGAGGGCGGCGTCCGGATGGATGACGCCATCGCCAACTTCGTCCGACGCAAGTATAACCTGATGCTGGGCCAACCGACTGCCGAGGAAGCCAAGATCCGCATCGGAGCGGCAATGAGCCTGGAGACGCCACTGCGCATGGATGTCCAGGGACGCGACCAGGTCACGGGCCTCCCCCGCAGTGTTGAAATCAGCAGCGACGACGTCGTCGAGGCCCTTGAGGAACCGCTCGCCCTCATCGTCAACATGGTGAAGTCAGTACTGGAACGCACGCCGCCGGAGCTTGCCTCGGACATCATCGACCGCGGCATGACGATGATCGGCGGGGGGGCGCTGCTGCGCAACGTAGACCAACTGCTCACACAAGAGACGGGCGTGCCGGTCTACGTCGCTGACGCACCGATGGCGTGCGTTGCTATCGGTGCTGGCAAGAGCCATGCCCTCCTCCCCTACCTTCGCAGAACCCTCCCGGAGATCTAGGCCGTTCCCGTCCGCCGATGCAGTTCGCGAGATCTGGCTGGCGACCCTTGACGGCTGTCGTTCAGACCTGTCATAGCGAAAGGCGTTCCAGCGTTGCGGACTCAAGGCAATGTGGTACAATGACCCTGGTCATAATTGACCGGGGTCATAATCTCTGAGGGACACAATGCAGAAGCGAGCAGGGAAGCGTCTCGGATGGGCGATAGTTTTGGTAGTGATTGCCGGCCTCGTGGCCGGCTTCTTCTGGCTGCGCCAACAACAACTCGCAACCACAGACCAACCGGAGGTCCTGCGCACGGGGCAGGTTGCCCAGGGCGATCTGCTGATCTCAGTGTCCAGCAGCGGCACGGTCGCGATGCGCCGGACTACGCGCGTGGTGGCACGGACAGCGGGCAGAATCGCGCAGGTGCTCGTGTCCCCTCAGGAGCGGGTGACTGAAGGCCAGATCCTTGCACGCAGCGATCAGGGTGATCTACAACGCGCCGTCCAGCAGGCAGAGATCGCCGTTGAACAGGCGCGACTCGCCCTTGAGGTTGCTCAAAAACCTGCAGACCCGGATGAGATTCGGCTTGCCCAGGTGTCGGTGGGAAGCGCCGCCGAAGCGCTCGAGCTCGCCAGGATTGGGACTGAGACCGCCGAGGTTGACGCAGCGGCCCTTGTCGTCCAGGCACAGCGCCAGCGCGAGCAGGCGTATATCCGCTACAGGGATGCAGCCGATGGCGATGCCAAGGAACGCGCGCGCAAGGCCTTCGAAGACGCCGAAGCTCAGGAACGCATCGCGCAACTCAATGCCGATGTCACCAGGAAGTCCGCTAACGCCCAGTACCAGGCAGCGCTGATCAACTACGCCCAGGCGACGGAACGCCTGACGACTTTGACGGATGGCGTCGATGAGGACACGGTTGAGCAGCGAACGCTTGATCTTGAGCAGGCGGAGCTTCGCCTCGAACAGGCTCGCCGCGCTGTCGAGGAAACCGAGATCAGAGCGCCGCACGCGGGCTTGGTCGCCACCGTTGACACGGCACAGGACGCTACCCCATTCGCCGGCGATCTGCTCTTCACGATTCTGGATGACAGCGAAGTCTACGTCGATACGACGGTTGACGAGATCGACATCGGCTCCATCGTGGTTGGTCAGCAGGCAAGCATCGTCGCAGATGCCTATCCCGAGATCACATTGACGGGGGTCGTGGAATCCATCGCACCTTCTGCGATCAGCATCGGAGGGCTTGTCACCTACGGCGTACGCATCGAACTGACCACGCTGGAAGGTGCGCGCCTCCTGGATGGTATGGCTGTGACGGCGCAGATCGTCACCGACACATACGAGGACCTTGTCCTCGTGCCCGTGTGGGCTGTCCGTCGCGATCAGACAACCGGCGAGACGTACAGCCTGCGCATGGACGGCGCGGCAGTTACCAGAGTGCCTGTGCAGATAGGACGAAGCAACGAGTCCTACGCCGAGGTGCTCGACGGGCTCGCAGCCAACGACACCGTCGCCCTGGTTGCCACCGAGCGGGACCTATTCAGCTTCGCCGGTCAGGCGGAGCCGCCCTGGGCTCGTGACTGATATGGCGAGTTCCACCCGTTCTGCAGGGCGTTGTTCCACTGGCAGGTTGGCCAGGCAAGTGTACAAGATAGGTATAGCACAATGAAGCGCAAGCGCGTCTTGTTGGGTTTGTTGGCAGCCACGGTGGTGGTTGCAGCCGGCGGGGCGTGGTTCTGGTACCGCGAGCGAAGCCGCAGCGTGGGCCCTGAGATCCTCAGAACGGCTGCAGTGACCATCGAGACCATTCCGTTGACGATCGTATCGAGCGGCAACGTCAGCGTGCAACGCCAGTTTACCGCCGCGTTCAGCACCAGTGGTACTGTCGAGTCGGTCGACGTAGAAACCGGCGACCGGGTCGGTCGTGGAGATCGGCTTGCCAGCCTCGACCGCGACGCAGCAGAGGATGCGCTGCGCCAGGCTGAGATCGCGGTTACGCAGGCCGAGCTGAACCTGGAGCGTGCGCAGAAGCCGGCTGATGAGGGACAGATCCGACTGGCGGAACTGAGCGCCCAGGAGAGCATCGCGGCGATGGCTGCGGCGAAGGCCAGTGAAGAGGCCGCGCGCACCCAGGCCGCGCTTGACCAGGGCCGGGCCCAGGATTTCGCCGAGCAGGCCACCGATGCAGAAGCCGGCGTTCTCGATACCCTCGAGCGCTTCGGCCTGCCCGAAGCCTATGCAGCAGGGGCCACCGCAGCCAGGATGGAAGCCGAAGGCAACGTCGGCATCACCCAACTGAGAAGTGAACAAGCCATCCAGCGCGCCCAGAGTACCTGGCAGTCAGCCTATGAGCGTTACCAGCAAGCATCGCGCACTCTGTCCAGTCTGCAGGAGGGCCCTGACGCGGATCAGATCCGCAGCCTGGAGCTCGCTCTGGATTTGGCCCGGATTGGAGTTGACCAGGCGGAGGCGAACCTTGCGGCGCTGGATCTTGAGTCGCCCGTCGATGGCACTGTAGCCGCAGTTACAGTGCAGGTCGGTGACGCTGTCATGGCTGGCAGGCCGGTCATCACGATTCTCGACGATTCGGCGTTCTTTGTGGACGTAGCCGTGGACGAGATCGACATCGGCGGGATCGCGGAAGGACAGGCCGTTGAGATCAGTCTCGACGCCTATCCGGACGTGGCGCTGGAGGGCGTCGTCGAGACCATCAGTCTGCTCGCCGGAAACACAAGCGGCATTAACGTCTATCCCGTTCGTGTCAGGCTCCTGACGCCGGACTTGGTCGCGGTGCGAGACGGCATGACGGCAAACGCTACCATCGTGACAGGGGAAACTGCGAGCGTGCTTGCTGTGCCAACCTGGGCGGTCCGCACGGACGCGTCCTCGGGCACCTATTACACCTATCGGGTTGCCGGCGAAACCGTTGAGCGGGTCGAGGTCAGCGTTGGGACGTCGACCGAGACGTGGGTCGAGATCGTCGCAGGGCTCGACGAGACCGCAACTGTTGCACTCGTAGCTGAGGGCCGCAGCTTGTTCGACTTCCGCCCCTCGCAGACGCCGTGACCGGCGAAACTGCGCATCTTCAATAGGGCACCTATGGCCAATAGCAACACTGTCATCTGGGTTCAGGATCTCCACAAGATCTACAAGATGGGAGAGAACGAGGTCCACGCACTCCGCGGCGTCTCACTGGGTGTACAGCGGGGTGAGATTCTGGCGCTGATGGGTCCCTCAGGGTCGGGCAAATCGACGTTGATGAATATCCTTGGCTGTCTCGACCAGCCAACGTGGGGCACCTACGTGCTCGGTGGCAGGGATGTCAGCCGGATGGACGACGATGAGTTGGCGATGGCCCGCAACGGCCTGGTCGGTTTCGTCTTCCAGAGCTTTAACTTGCTACCCCGCACTACGGCGCTGGACAATGTCATGCTGCCCCTGGTCTATGCCGGGACGACGGGCAGGGAACGGCGCCGGCGAGCCGCAGAGGTGCTCGAGGCCGTGGGGCTCGCGGATCGCCTACACCATACGCCCAATGAGCTATCCGGCGGCCAACAGCAGCGCGTTGCGATTGCGCGCGCTCTGGTGAACCAACCCAGTATCATCCTGGCAGATGAGCCTACAGGGAACCTCGACAGCAAGTCAGGGCGCGAGGTGATGGCCATCTTGCAGCGCCTCAATCGCGAGACGGGGATTACGATCGTCCTGGTCACCCACGACCCGCGGATCAGCCACTATGCCCAGCGTGTCATCAGCCTCTTTGACGGAAAGATCATCAAGGCAGAGGCCATTGCCGAGCCCATCGATGCCGCCAATGAGCTGACGCTCCCGGAGGGGGTTGCCGTATGAACCTTCTGGAAGGCGTCCGCCTGGCGCTGCGCGCCCTGACGACCAACAAACTGCGCTCGGCCCTCACGATGCTGGGCATCATCATTGGCGTCGGGGCGGTCATCACGTTGATGTCGGTCGGCGAGGGTGTCCAGAGCTACATCACGGCACAGTTCGAGGCGATCGGCACCAACCTCTTTTTCCTGGTGCCCGGATCCTTCCAGGAAGAGCTGCGGCGCCCTGCATTCATCACGACGCGCGACGCCGAGGCCATCGCCGATCCCGCGCAGGCGCCCAGCGTCCTCCATGTCGCTCCGGTCGTTCAGGGCAGCGCTTCGGTCACGACCCCGGGGCGCGACCGCGGGGTTACGGTGACAGGTGTCACCCCTGAGTATGCCCTCGCACGGGACTGGCAAACACAGTTGGGGCAGTTCGTGACTGCAACCGACAACCAATCACGCGCCCGTGTGGCCGTCCTGGGGGCGAGCACGGCGTCCTACTTCTTCCCGGACCGGCCTGACCCGACCGGCGAAGTGATCCGTGTGAATGGGTCGCCCTTTCGCGTGATCGGGGTTCTGAGCGAGCGAGGCGGCAGCAGCTTCCAGAACGAAGACGACGTCGTGATGATCCCGCTGAACACCGCCCTCAGCCGGGTCTTTCCCAGAAGGACGACAACCGGCGAACCAAGCCTGACCATCGTCTACGTCCAGGCCGTCTCCGAGGAGCGAATGGACGCGGCGATCGAGGAGGTCTCGCTGATCCTCCGCCAGCGGCACCGGATTGGGCTCGATGAGCCGGACGATTTCACGGCGATCAGCCAGTCCGACATCATCGGCACCTTCCAGCAGATCACGGGCGTGCTGACGGTATTCCTGGGCGCCATCGCCGGGATTAGCCTGCTCGTGGGCGGGATCGGCATCATGAACATAATGTTGGTCTCGGTCACCGAGCGAACGCGCGAAATCGGTCTACGAAAGGCCGTCGGAGCACGCAAGCGCGACATTCTCTGGCAGTTCTTGACCGAAGCCGTGATGCTCTCGACGTTTGGGGGCGCCGCCGGTATACTATTGGGTGCTGCCGGCGCGTCCGCCATCTCATACTTCCTGAGAGACGACGGATTCTCGGCGGTCTTTACGGTTGAGGCCGTGGCCCTGGCCACGCTGTTCTCGGCAGCCGTTGGCTTGTTCTTTGGCATCTACCCGGCGCAACGCGCAGCCGCACTGAATCCGATCGACGCACTGCGCTACGAATAGCTGGCCGCGACTACGCGGCCCGTGGCCGTGATGGCACGGCCCATATAGCCGTGATCGCGCGGGTATCCTGGGAGTTAGTGGCGGCCTATGTCACGCATCCCCCCCACACGTCCGGAAACCCTGCCCTACCGGAACGACTTGCTGGCAGGTCGCACTGAGCTGCGCATCTCCGAACACGCCTTACGGGAAGCTCACAAAGAGGGCCTTAGGGGCAAAGACATCGTCTACACGATGCTGACTGGCGAGGTCGTCGAGCGATATCCCGAGCGCCGCCGTGCCCTGGTCGCCGGACGCTATCCGGGCAGTGAGATGCCCATTCACGTTGTCTGCGACTACAGCGACTTCGACGAGATCGTAGCCGTGACGGTCTACATCCCCACGCGTGATCGCTGGAGTGGCCACCGGCAGCGTCGACTGAGGGGACAGAGACCC
>JAKJAE010000182.1 GCA_022707665.1 Chloroflexota bacterium | reverse complement strand
CCTGACTGTAACATGCCCAGCGGCGAATCGTTCGTGCGCCAGATTCTGGTGGGCAGACGCTACTTCGAGGAGAAGCTCGGTGTCCAGCCAACCACAGCGATCAACTTCGATCCTTTCGGGCACACCCGCGGCCTGGTGCAGATCATGGCCAAAAGTGGGTACGATAGCTACGTCTTCTGCCGCCCTTCCGAGAGCGACTGTCACCTGCCCGACCACGAGTTCATCTGGGTCGGATACGACGGATCGGAGGTCGTGGGCCACAGGACTATACCGTGGTACAACTCGGCGCTGGGCGGGGCGCGCGCAAAGGTGGAGCGCTTCATTACCCAGTACCCCGACCGACCAGCAAGCCTTCTGCTGTGGGGCGTAGGGAACCACGGCGGCGGCCCGTCGCACAAGGACCTGGAGGACCTTTCCAGCCTGATCGCCGGGACAGACTCCACCGAGATCCGGCACTCCACGCCCGAAGCCTATTTCGCCGATCTGCTGGAGACGCGTCCACGCGACACCCTACCTCGCCATGAGCGAGATATCAACCCCTGGGCCGTGGGCTGCTACACCTCTCAGGTGCGCATCAAACAGCGCCACAGGGCGTTGGAGAATGCCTTGTACGCCACCGAGAAGATGGCATCGGTCGCGGCGATCCAGGGCTTTCTGCCCTATCCCAAGGCAGAGTTAGCCGAAGCACAGCGAGATCTGCTCTTCTGTGAGTTCCACGATATCCTGCCTGGATCGTCAATCCAGCCGGTCGAGGAGATGTCGCTGCGTGTCTTGGACCATGGCATGGAGCTCCTCTCGCGCCTTCGTGCACGGACCTTTTTTGCCCTGGCCCAGGGCCAGCCCAGGGCCGCGATGGGTGAGATTCCGGTCCTTGTCTACAACCCGCATCCCTTCCCCATCGAGACGACAGTGGAGTGCGAATTCCAACTCGCTGACGCCCATTGGGACGAAGTCTTCACCCAGGTGACGGCGACGGACAATGGCATCGTTCTGCCCACTCAGGTTGAGAAGGAGGCCGGAAACCTGGCCCTGGATTGGCGGAAGAGAGTCGTGTTCCGGGCAACGCTAGCGCCCAGCCAGATGAACCGGTTTGACTGCCGCCTTGAGGTGTTGCCGGCAAAGCCGCGCCCGACCCTGACCGAGACCGAAGGCGTTTTCCATTTCCAGACGGACGATCTGGAAGTCATCGTCAACGCCTCTACGGGCTTGATCGATCGCTACCGGGTGCGCGGCGCCGACGTGCTGATGCCGGGGGCATTTGCAGCGCTCGTCATTGCCGACAATGAGGATCCCTGGGGATCGACGACGCGGGCTTACCGTCATGTTCTGGGAACGTTCGAACTGATGACACCCACGGACAGCGCGATCTTCTCCGGCGTTACGGCAGCCGAGTTGCCTGCCGTGCGGGTCATCGAGGATGGCGACGTTCGCACGGTGATCGAGGCGGTCTTCGGCTATGGGCGCTCGGCGATCTGCATGCACTATCTCCTGCCCAAACGCGGGACGGAGCTGGGGCTGGACGTGCGCGTGCTATGGCTGGAGAAGACACGAATGCTCAAGCTCTCGGTGCCCGCTGCAATGCCTGGGGCCGTTTATCTGGGACAGGTTGCCTATGGCGCCGGGGAGTTACCGGCGAACGGCGACGAGGCTGTAGCACAGAAGTGGGTCGCGGCCGTCGACAGCACTCTGGACCAGGCTATGACCTGTATCAACGATGGGAGCTATGGCTCGGACTTTGCAAACGGCGAACTGCGACTGACGTTGCTGCACTCGCCGGCATACTCGGCATTGCCCATCGGCGATAGACCCCTGGTGCCACAGGACCGGTTTTCCCCACGCATCGACCAGGGCGAGCGCCTGTTCCATTTCTGGCTGAACGCTGGAACGGTGAGAGAGAGACTGGACGCCGTCGACCGTGAGGCGCTCGTGAAGAACGAGAAGCTGTATGCACTCTCGTTCTTTCCCCATGGTGGTGAGAGCCAACCCAGGCCGGGACTACTCCTCGACGACGATGTCGTACAGGTGACGGCGTTCAAACAGGCCGAAGATGGCCGGGGGTATATCATCAGGCTGTTCGAGCCAACCGGTTTGGCGCGGGCGACAACGATATCGGTACCGAGCATGGGCCTTTCGGCACCGATCGCGCTGAAGGGGTTTGAGATCAAGACGCTCAGGCTCGATTCCGATGCCGCTACGCTGACCGAAACCAGCTTGATGGAATCCTGACAGGAGACAGACATGAGCTTTTCTTGGAACTTCCCGTACCGTTCTCAGCGGATGCCGATCCTTGCGGAGAACATCGTGGCAACCTCGCAGCCCCTCGCTGCCGAGGCTGGGCTGCAAGCGCTGCGCAAGGGCGGGAATGCCGTCGACGCAGCACTGGCGACCGCCATCGCACTGACCGTGGTCGAGCCAACAAGCAACGGCATCGGCAGCGACGCGTTTGCCATCGTCTGGGATGGCCAACGGCTCCATGGACTCAATGCCTCGGGGCGATCGCCAAAAGCACTGACGCCAGAGCGCTTCGCGGGTCTGGATGGGATGCCCTCCATCGGGTGGGATCCGGTGACGGTGCCCGGTGCCGTGAGTGCCTGGGTCGCGCTTTCGGATCGTCTAGGCAAGTTGCGCTTCGAGGAACTCTTCACCGACGCGATCCACTACGCACGCCATGGTTACCTGGTGTCGCCCATCACGGCGCGAGCCTGGGCGGGGGCAGAACGGCGCTATGCGGCATTTCCCTCCTTTGCCGACACCTTCCTGCCCGGCGGTCGCGCCCCACGACCCGGCGAACGGTTCTGCGCACCCAACCACGCGACGACATTGGAGCAGATTGCGACCACGCACGGCGAGGCCTTCTACCGTGGACCCCTGACTGAGAAAATCGCGGCACACGCCCGGACCACCGGGGGCCTGCTGACGGAGGAGGATCTTGGTAGCCACGCAGTCGAATGGGTCACACCCATGGCGCAGCCCTACCGAAATGCCTGCCTTCACGAGATTCCGCCAAACGGCCAAGGCCTGGCTGCACTGATCACTTTGGGTATCCTCGAGCATCTTGAGCTGGCGCGCTACCCAGTCGATTCCGCCGACAGCGTTCACCTGCAAGTTGAGGCGATGAAGATCGGCTTTGCCGAGGCCCACAGACACATCGCGGACCCGGCCTGGATGGAGGTGGCACCCGAAGCGCTGCTTGATGCAGAGTTCCTCGCCAGCCGTGCTCGCACGATCTCGTTGGATCGGGCTCAATTCCCGTCCTCAGCGCTGCCGACGGATCATGGGACCGTCTATCTCACCGCCGCCGATGCAAGTGGCATGATGGTCTCCTATATCCAATCGAACTACATGGGTTTTGGGTCGGGCATCGTCATCCCGGGGACCGGGATTGCCCTTCAGAATCGGGGAGCGGGCTTCCGCCTGGAAGAAGGGCATCCCAACCGCGTCGCAGGCGGCAAGCGTCCATATCACACGATCATCCCGGCCTTTGCCACACGTCCAGGGGGAGAGCCCCTGATGAGTTTCGGCGTGATGGGCGGGCACATGCAGCCACAGGGCCACGTCCAGATGATGGTCCGCATCTTCGACTACGGGCAGAACCCGCAGGCTGCGTCGGACGGGCTGCGCTGGTATGTCGATGAGGACACGAGCCTCAAGCTTGAGCCGGGATTTGCGCCCGGCGTCGTCGAAGCGCTGCGGGCGCGGGGGCACACGATCCAGGAGAACGCTGGCCCAGGACTCTTCGGCGGTGCGCAACTCATCTACCGTCTGGAGTGTGGTTACTGCGCCGGCACCGACTGGCGCAAGGATGGACAGGCTGTCGGCTTCTAGGAAAAGAAGCGTATCTGTAGAGTTTGCGATCTGGCGGTATCCAGACTGAACACACACACATAGGAGGTACTAGATGAAGATCGGGATTATGAGTGCGGCGTTTCCAACCCTCAGTTTCGAGCAAGTGCTGGATTTCCTCTCAACCAACGGATTTGGTTCAGTAGAGGTCGCCTGTTGGCCTGCTGGTGCGGGAAAGGATCGGAAATACGGCGGTGTCGTACACATCGACGTGGAAACATTGTCAACCACCCGCGTCGACGAGATCAAGGGCCTGAGCCAGGAGAAGGGCATCGAGATTTCGGTGCTGGGCTACTATGCCAACACGCTGCACGATGACCCGGACCACAGGCAGCATGTGATCGACCACCTGAAGAAGGTGATTGTGGGTGCTGAGAAACTGGGCGTTGGCGTGGTGGGCACCTTCACCGGGCGACCCGCATCCCTCGCGGCGCGCAACTGGCAAGAGACCATCGATTTGCACTTCGTAGAATTCATGAAGGTATGGCCAGATCTGATCAAGTTTGCCGCCGACCATAATGTGAAGATTGCCATAGAGCATTGTCCTATGCTCTGGTATGACACATGGCCTGGTGGCGACAACCTGAGCTATTCCCCCGCAATCCTGAGGCGCTCCTTTGAGGCGATACCGGACGCCAACTACGGGATCAACTATGACCCGTCACACTTCGTCTGGCAGCACATCGACTACATCCGCTTCATCTACGACTTCAGAGACCGTATCTTCAGCGTTCACGCCCAGGATATGGACCTTGATGAGGAGATGGCCTATCAACACGGGATACTCAGCGCAGGGATTAAGGTACAACAGCGGCGGATTCCTGGAATGGGGCGAGTCAACTGGCAAGAGGTCATCAAGGCTCTCTACAACGTTGGCTACAACTGGGTTATGAACATCGAACATGAGGACCCAAATTGGGAGGGAAGCGTCACCAAAGTTCAACAGGGATTCCTGATCGGCAAGAAGCATCTGGAAGGGTTCGTCGTCTAGACTCACCATCCTGTTCATCACCACAAGAGGAGAACGACGGTCGAGCTGCTGGCTCAGCGCACCTGCCGGGGCTTTCGCGCAGGTGCGCTGGCCAGTCCCTTGAGTCCTGAATCCGTGTCTGTGACTCCCCAGACGCCCAGTCGTATGCCTATCTATTCGCCCCAGGAGGGACCCTATGCCACTGCATGTATGGCTGACATCATCGTTGGTCCGAAACTACCCACAGACGCCGCCAGCGCCCAACGACCCGCTCGTTCTGAGAGGAGCGCGCAACGAACAGATGAGCTGTCAGCTCGTGTTGCGGCTTGAGGACGAAGAACGCAAGGGCGTCCGCGTTGAGGCGGAAGGACCGCAAGGATGGTCGATTCGCATCCGGCGGGTGGGCTACGTGCCGGTGCGCCATCACAACACGCCCATCGACCCGGACACCGACGGCATCGGTGCCATTCCCGGCTTCGTTCCCGATCCTCTGTTCGATGAAACCGAGATGCTCCTGCCACAGGGCGAGACCCATGCGTTCTGGATCACGGTGCGACCAGGGGACGGAATCCCAGGAGAACACCGGCTCAGGCTGCGCGTGATAGCCGAGGGCGACGAGCCAGTCACGCGGACCGTGATCGTGCGTCTCCACGACCTGGAGCTGCAGCCTCGGCGAGACTTCGCCATCACCCACTGGTTCTATGCCGATGCCCTGATCGACTGGTACAGGACCGATCTGTTCGACGAACGTTTCTGGCAGGTCTTTCCTGCCTATGCGCGCGACGTGGTGGCCCACGGGCAGGACACACTCTACGTCCCCGTCTTCACACCTCCACTGGACGGGGTGAAGCGCCCCAGCCAACTGCTCGACGTCCGACGCACCGGGCCGAATGCCTACGCCTTCGACTGGCGCGATGTGAAGCGCTATGTCGATGCGGCAAAGGCGGCAGGCGTAGCGCGCTTTGAGTGGTGTCACTTCTTCACCCAGTGGGGCGCCAAACACGCGATCCGCGTCTATGAGGGACAAGGGCGCGATGAGCAGCTGCTCTGGGATCCAGAGACCCCGGCGACGTCGGATACCTACCGAAGCTTCCTCGCCCAGTACCTACCCGAACTCCACGGGTTTCTACAACAAGAGCAGATCCTCGATCGCTCGTTCTTCCATGTCTCCGACGAACCCCATGTCGACCATCTACCCCAATATCGGCAGGACCGCGAGCTGCTGC
>JAKJAE010000181.1 GCA_022707665.1 Chloroflexota bacterium | reverse complement strand
CACTCCGGGACGATCCCGCTGGTGCTCGAGCGTTACCCAGCGGCCCGTGTTTTGGCCACACCCAAGGGGAAGGGTATGCTGGTGGATCTGCTGCACCTTGACCCCGGCCGTATCGACGCGGTGGCAGACGGTGACAGGGTTTCACTGGGCGATCGAACTCTGGAGTTCATCCATGCACCCTGGGTACACTGGCCGGAGACCATGCTTTCCTACTTGATAGAGGAGAAGACGGTCTTCACGTGTGACCTGTTCGGTGCGCACTTTGCCACGTCGAACCTCACTGCCGGCAATGATGCGCGGATTGTGCGGTCGGCCAAGCGCTATTACGCCGAGATCATGATGCCATTCCGCAAGCCCCTTGAGCGCAACCTTGAGCGGCTGAGCGGCTACGAGGTCGTGTGTATTGCCCCAAGCCACGGACCTGTGTGGGATGAACCAGCGGTTATCCTGGACGCCTATCGCGACTGGGTGAGCGGCCCGGCGCATAACAGTGCTGTGATCCCCTTTGTGTCGATGCATGGGAGCACCCGTGCATTGGTCGATCGACTGGTTGCAGCGCTGGTCACACGTGGCGTTGAGGCCCATCCCTTTGACTTGACGGTGACGGATCTTGGCGATCTGGCTATGGCGCTCGTCGACGCTGCCACCGTTGTCATTGGTTCTCCGACCGTACTGGGTGGTGCGCATCCGCAGGCTGCCTATGCTGCCAGTCTTGCGAACGCACTGCGTCCCAAAACGCTCTACGCCAGCGTTGTGGGTTCCTATGGATGGGCACCCGGCGCCGCCAAAGCGCTGGTTGCTGCAGTTCCCGCGTTGCGCGTGGAGGTGCTTGATCCGGTGCTGGTACAGGGCAAGCCGCGGGCAGCGGACTTCGCCGCTATCGACAGTCTGGCAGCCGCAATCGGGGAGAGGCATCAACGGCTGGCGCTGTAGCTTAACGTTTTCGATGGGGTGCTGGGTACCCCGTGAGGAGATACGACGATGAGCGAATACATCAACAACCAGACGCTGCGAGAGGAGAGACTGAAGTCAATCATCCGCAAGCTTCATGAAGGGCAGTCGGCAGATGAGGTGAAAGCTGCCTTTGCCGACATGCTGGCCGATGTTGGACCTGACGAGATCGTGCGCATTGAGGCGGCCCTGGTCAACGAGGGGCTCGATCCAGCGGAGATCGAGCCGCTGTGCGACGTTCATGTTGCCATCTTCCAGGATTCACTGGATACGCAGAAGCCTCCGGAGACGATGCCCGGTCACCCGGTCTTCACCTTCAGGGCCGAGAACCTGGGCGTGCAGCGGGTGCTCGATGAAGTTGCTGAAGCGCTGGACGACTACGTCGCCCTGCCCAGGGCCTCGACGCTGAGCCTGGCTCAGAAGGCCGTGGCGCGCCTGCACGAGTATGACAAGCATTACTTGCGCAAGGAAAACCTTCTGTTTCCGTTCCTCGAGCAGAAAGGCTTCCTGGGCCCAACGCAGGTGATGTGGGGTGTCCACGATGAGATCCGCGATATGTGGAAAACGTTGGCGGCAGCGTTGGAGGTCACTCCTGATACGGATGTCGTGCCCTCCAATCTACGAAGCACATTCGACAAACTCGCGGAGACCATTCGCTCGATGGTCTATAAGGAGGAGCACATCCTCTTTCCGGCGGCACTGCAACGGCTTACGGATGCTGAGTGGCTGGCCGTTCGCGATCAAGGCGATGAGATTGGCTACTCCTACGCCCGGCCTGGGCGCGTCTGGGTTCCGGGCGCGGTGACGAAGGCCGAGTTGCACGGCGAGCTCGCTCAGTCGCCCTCGGTTCCGGCAGGGCTGCAGGGCGGCATCCCTCTGTCGGTAGGACTGTTGACGGCCGAGCAGATCGACCTGATGCTGCGCTCGTTGCCCGTCGACGTCACGTTCGTGGATGAGAACGATGAAGTGCGCTACTTCTCACAAGGACGTGAGCGTATCTTCCAGCGCTCTCCTGCCATCATCGGGCGCAAGGTGCAGAACTGCCATCCGCCCCAGAGCGTGGACAAGGTGCAGCGTATCGTAGAGGACTTCCGCGCCGGGAAGCGCGATGTGGCGGAGTTCTGGATTCAGATGAGTCAGGCAGGTGTGCCTCTCTTCGTGCACATCCGGTACTTCGCCCTGCGTGATGCGTCGGGTGCATACCGTGGCACGCTCGAGGTATCCCAGAATCTGACGCCACTGCGTGCGCTGGAGGGCGAACGCAGGCTGTTGGACGACTAGCGCCAGAAATCAGGGCATCACAGGGCGAGGGTCAGGCAGTTCACTCGCCCGTAATTCCCTCGCAGAGCCTGATCTTACTCGCGTGGGGGCAGGAATCGGGAGACAATCACATTGGCGAGCTCGAGCCCCGCTTTGGCTGTGAGACCCCAGGTGAACAGCCCCAGGTAGTCGGCGAGCGATCCGAAGTTGGTGGCGAAGTAGCGTTCCAGTCCGATGACCATTGAGGCGAGCATGGCCGCCCAGGTGACCGTCTGCTCGCCAAAGAGCAGGGCCCGCCTCACATAGGTGAGCTTCGCGGCATCGGTAGGGAGCAGATCGTAGCGGTCAAGGCCGACGCGTGGAAGCTGGAAGGACTCGACGCGCGCGTACGTCCTGACGAGGGGGGGCAGTTTGCCCAGCATCTCGACGGAGAAGCTGGCCAGGCTGCCCGCAGCGATCTCGTCTTCAGGGGCGGTTTCGTGATCCCTGGATACCTCGGAACCCGCATAGTAGACGAAGGGGTCCATCAACCGCCGAACGATCTCCTGAGCGGTGGTGAGTTCCTTCTCGGCGTTGCGACGGCGCAGGTCGTCGAGATTGGGGGCTTCCCAGAGGTCACGTACGGCAGAGTTGAGGTGGTGTCGTGCGGTCTCGAGCATCTCATGTTCGCTGATGCTCAGCTCGATGGCTGGTTTGCTGAGCTCACGGATGGCATCGCGCACGAGTATTGCCAGCTCGGCCAATTCGCCCCAGGCCGATGCCAGGTCAGATGCTTTGTCGATGCGTTCGGCGTACTCGGGCACCTGGGGCATCTGGAGTTTGGTGCCGCGCAACAGGGCTCGCCCGTTGGTGAAGAAGCGGGGTTCCTTGAGGTCAATTCCCGCAGGCACCTCGGCGTGGTCGATGGCGGGCCGCGCATCCTGGAGTAAGGTGCGCCCGAGCCGGTCGAGCTTGTCCCGGAACTGGCTCCAGATTGCTGTCTGAGCCTCAAGCGCAGCCAGCGGCTCCAGGATCGTCGTGGAGAACCTCTCGCGTTCGCTCTCTGACAGCTCGCCAAAGTGGGTACGATCCCACGTTTCGATTGCTTCTTCTAGCTGCTCGCGGCGCACCTCGAAATCCTCGGCGACGGTGTATCCGTGGACCGATTTGCGGAGTTTGGCGAACTCCAGGCTCACCGTGTTGAGCCGTTCGAGGAGCTTGAGCGTCTCCCGACGCACGGTCAGGTACCGCTGAATGTACCGGGCCGTGGCCACGCCGATCCATAGACACAGCACCGGCCAGACGACGATGTCCTTGACGTTGACTGTCAGGTCAACGGCGCCGACATCAGGATCGCCGGCGTCAGGTACGAAGTCCACCCGACCGACATAGGTGCCTGTCAATCCCCAACGCCGGTCAAAGGCGAGGTCGAGAAGGGCCCCGCGACTTGGTGACGCGTCCTTCATTGTGATCGCGAGCCCGCCGCCGCGCTCGCTGCTCAGGTTTCCCAGCCGAACCGGATCCGATGGGACTACGCTTCCCCCCTCGAAGTTGACGGGCAGGCTGCAGCCCGCCACAAGCCCGCGGTTGCAGATCGGGTCCATGAAGGGGAGGACGCGGATGGCATTGAGAGTCCAGGTGTTGACTGCCGGTGTGATAGGCGAGGCCTGTACAGGTGCTATGGTCTGTGGCTGCGCGACAACCGGCGCCGGCGCAGGGTGGGGCACTACAATGGTCACCTGCTTGCGCAGCACGACGTTGGCCGAGTCCACGGCCAGAACCAGAGATGCTGTGTAGCTGCCCGGCGCGAGCACGGCTGCTTCGCGAACGGGCAGCGACAGCGAGGCCTGGCCGGCAGGCGCGATAGTAATGGAAGGCGGGTAACGCTGCAGAAGCTCGACGGCGGGAAACTCGGTGCCCGTCTCATCGTTGGTGAAGGCTGTGAACTGGAGCGAAACGACGAGGCTGACCGTCGTGTTGTTGAGGATCGTCGCCTCCACCGGCTCGGGCCAGAGGACGACGCTCGGTGCCGGGTCGCTGAACGCGATCGGAAGTGTGGACTGGGCCGCTACGGAGCCTGCCGCTGCCAGCACCAGAAGGAGCGTGGCCAGGATCAGGCGTAGTCTCGATTTCATCGCGATGCAGCCTCCTTGTCAAGGCATTCCACAGCACAGTCTCGCCCAAACACATTATACTGTCAAAGTGCCAGCATGCACAAGTCAGCGCACGCACGCGTGGGTGGCAGGGGGGTTACGGGTACGTGCCGGGGGTGTGACACAACAGATCAGGGCCGGCCTTCGAAGGCCGGCCCTGATGCATGAGTAACCCTTGCCGCAAGAGCTTGGTTGAGCCTAGGCGCGGTTCAGCTTGCGGAGCACACCCGCCGAGGCGATCGTCGCGCCAAGGCCCAGCACGATCAGGATCATCGATGATGGCATACCTGCCTGTGCTTTGACCGAAGTCAGGTCAACTGCCGTTGTTCCGCAGATCGCACCGGCTACCATACCTTCGGCGAGCGGATTGGTGCCATACTTCACCGCGACATAGGTGCCATCGGGGTTCAGTTCCTCGCGGTTGGCACCAAGAATCCTGAGGGTGAAGGTGTAGAATTCGCCGGCTTGCTTGATACCATCCTCCGATAGGACCTCGAATTTCACTACCTCGTGGCCGTTCTCATACGTCGACGGCTCGGTCCGGAAGGTCTCGCTGGCCCAGTAGTCCATCAGCACGCAGTCCGGATCCAGCAGTCCCAATGACGTGTGACTGATAGCGTTCGCTATCGTCGTAGACACCGCGACCTTATACGTCCAGTCGCTGGTGTGGTCGTCATTGAAGATGACGGATTCCAGGTTGACCGCGAACGGACCCGTCGGACCAACGAGCTCCGGTGTGGTGGGAACGATGATCGCTGCGGCGACGGCCTGCACAGTCACGAGCAGAGACATGATCAAAATGACGACGACTGCGGTGCGAACTGCTGATGTCTGCCAACGACTCTGGTTCATGTGATTCACCTCCCGAGACAGCTGAGGACTTCTCCCCGCCGGATTGTCCTTTCTTCATTGTCCCAATTATACAATAGAACTCCAAAACTGCAAGTATCAATGGTTAGGAAAGTCATGACGTCACGCAAACCTGATTCTCACTTATGGACGATGGGGGTTAGAAGTGTCTATCTCTGGGTGAAACTCGACACTTTCCGGGTGGTGGATGGTTAGGATGGGCGCGCGACAGAGGCATGGGACCGATCTCGTGCGAGCTTCGGCCCCATCCCTATGGTTCTGGAGGGAGAGACGCGGCTACCGCAGGTGGCGCAGAATCAACAGGCCCGTGCAAAAAGCCAGTGCGCAGATGAGGTAGAGCCAACTCAGGGGGATGGCAGCAACCAGCGCGTAGGCGAGGAATGGCCCGGCAGCGGCGCCAATGTCACCTGCGGTTGCATAGGCGCCAATGACGACGCCGCGCCGCCCTGCTGGTGCCACGTCGCCGACTGCAGCGGTCAGAGCGGCGAGGCCGGCGCCTGCGCTGACCGCGCTGAGCCCAACAGCTTTGGGCTATGGCCAGTAGCGCGAAGCTACCGATGCCCACAATGAGGCTACCAGCCATCATATGCGACCGGTCGCTGCGGCGATCCGAGAGAAGGCCGGCTGTTGGCCCCGCGGCGCCAGCAATCAGAGAGCGCAGCGCTGAGAGGATGCCGGTTGCCGTAGCGACGCCCAAGAGGACTGTGCCCAGGGCTATCTGCTCGCCGAACCGTTCGGCGAGGAGCAAGTTGAGGGTTGACAGCGCAATGCCTTCGCCGACAAACTGGAAGATCAGGGCCAGCAGCAGGACTGATGCCAGTTGGGGGGTGCC
>JAKJAE010000180.1 GCA_022707665.1 Chloroflexota bacterium | reverse complement strand
TGTCCTGTCAGGAACATCAACCCTGCGGTCGCCAACGAGCCAGCGAAGTTGCCCACGTACACAAGTCCCCAGTTTCGGAGAAGCTGGCTTGTGGTCACCTTCCGGTTGGCCCAAGCCATAGCGATAAGACTGTTGCCCGTGAACAGCTCCGCTCCTCCAACGACAACGAGGATCAGGCCCAGACAAAAGGCCACCCCTCCCAATAGGCGTTTGACGCCGTAGGGTAGGGCACCGGTTCCAGCAACGACCGTCGTGTAGAAAATACCTCCGAGGCTGATGTATGCGCCGGCCAGAACCGCCAGAACCAGCAACTGCGCCGTGGGTTTTGTCACCTTGGCAATGCCTGAAGCTTCTGCCTTTGTCGCCATCTCAGCGGGCGATAGGGCGTCGAGCCTTAACTCGGGCTGACTGGATTGCGCCATGACACCTCCTCTGTGGTCGGTGTTACTCTCCCTGGACGACGAACTCACCTCCATCGCTGCGCCCGAACACCTCCGGGTAGTACATCTCATAGGCCGTTGTGGGCATAACGTGATAGGTGCCGGGCACACTCGCCCGCATCACGTACGTGTACTCGTAGGTCCCACGCGGAAGGTAGCTGGAGAAGAGCGTCACCTTCTCATCGCGCATTTCGCTATTTGAGAACCACCACCACCCCCAGCCGTACCAGCGGTACCAGGCATCTTCCTCCTGGAGGGTGAGGTTCTCAACCATGGGCGCTTCGCCGATCACGCTTGTCGTGTTCAGCATCACATCGACAGCCTCACACCCGGCTGGAAGTGGATCTTCCACGGTCACATAGTAGAGATCGGTGGGAGCTATGACGGTGACTTTGACGCGAATGGTGTCGCCAACTGCCGCTTCGCTCACCAACTGATCGGGAGCATCGGTCAGGCTATACTGCCGCGCGACGACGATGCCTCGGTCAAGGGCGCGCACGGTCTCGACCGGGACGAACGTGCGTAGTGCTGCCGTGTAGTACAGTTGACCCTCGCCGCTCTGGTCTCCTGCGGGCGGTTGTCGCTCGATGATGAGACGATTGGCCTGGTCCACGAGCAGATCTGCGATCTTGACCTGGCTCTGTTGCGTGTCTCCTATCGTCTCGGCGTTCACGTCGCCTCCCAGGAGCAGTTCCCCGTTGAGTGAGACCGTGTAACTGTAGTCGCCCTGTAGCTCGCCTGTTGCGCGCATGCTGGCGATCAACGCCATCAGTGCCCAGGACGTCGTATGTGTCGATTCCCAGTAGCTTTCCCTTCGAACGTCCATGAGCCACCGGACGGCACCCGGCAGCATCTCGCTGTCGGGCATGTGGCGCGCCATAGCCCAGAGCACCATTGCGGTCGTGCGGACATCGGTGTTCATGTTCCGATAGTCCGGTTCCGCCTCCTCCCAATGTGTGCCCGTCGCGCTCTGAATGGCATCTCCGGCAAGATCTGCCAGGAGAGTGGAGACGCGACTGTCCTCTTGTGGTTCGAGTAGCCCCAACGCCGTAACGAGGAGCGCTTTGCCGTAGGTGCCCAGCCGGTCTCGCTGCCGGAACAACGTCGTCGCCCGGCCCAATTCCCCTTCGCTTTCGGCATCGGGTATCAGCGAGATGTATTCGCCGAGCACGGTGAGCTCATAGGCAAACCGATTGGCCTCCCACTGCGGCGAGTTCTGAGTAATGGTCGGGAGTGCTTCTCGCAAGTGGGCTGCCGCCCGGTCGATCACGTCTGTATCGGCCGTGAAACCAGCGCGGTACGCCTCCAGCATCCCCTGCAGGACATAGGCAGTCAGATAGGCGTCGCTTGCATCGGAGATCCACCACCCCCATCCACCGTCGTAGTGTTGTTCGTTGTAGAGCCGTTGCATGGCCACACCCACCTGCGCGCTCAGCTCGCGCTCGAGCTCCGGGCCCGTCAGGCCCATCTCTACGAGTGCCTGGTAGGTCAGCACATTGGGCAAGAACCGGCTAACCGTCTGCTCGACACACTCGTAGGGGTAGTGCTCAAGGTAATCGAGTGCACCTTGCGCTGCCGCCGTGAGTGAGCCGTCGATCTGCACGGTGAGCTCACCCTGTGTCGGATCGAAGTCGTAGGGCAGCTGCACTACCTCCTGCTGCAGCCCGGGGGCAGAGATGCGGCCCGCTGTCGCCATAGTCTCGGGAGTGGCGAAGGCATACAGCGGCAGCACATCTTCCCTGGCGTCAAAGAGAGCGCCCGCACGAGCCTCCATCCGCACCTTGACCTGGGTGCCTGCAAGCGCCGTCACCGTCCACGGAATCCTGACCTCACCACCCGCGGGGATGGCGATCGACTGCTCGGTCGCGCTATCGATGGTCAGTCCTTGCGCCGCAATCGATACGTCGGCCTCGATGGCCTTCGAGGTAGCGTTCTGCACGATGGTGGCGATCTCGGCCCGGTCACCGGTCACGAAGAACCGTGGCAAGACCGGACGCACGGACAGGTCTATTGCCGTTCGAATGTCGACATCGGCACGACCCACGCGTGTATCCGCCGTGACTGCACGTGCTTGCATACGCCACGTGGTCAGATTGTCCGGGAGCTCGACCTCGACACGGGCGTGCCCATTGGCGTCGGTCGTCACGACGGCAGCCCAGAATGCCGTATCGGCGAAGCGTGTCCGAACGAATCCCAGGTTGTCCTCGCCGCCTCCACCACCCCCCTTGATTCCGGGCGCCAGCTCGCGGTTGTAGACCTCCATCGCCACGGCTAGCGGTGTGCTTGTTCGGACCCCCAGGCCGCGCTGGCTCCAGAAGCGCTCCATCAGGGTAGGGCCAATGTCCTCCGCCAGAGCCAGAACGGCGAGGTCCGCCAGACGCAGCGAGAGCTCAGCCTGGACTGGCTGTCCGGTGTTGTCGGTCACGTGGGCGTCATAGAGCGCGGTCTCGCGCGGACGATAGGTCTCTCCGGCACTGAGGTCACGGTCCGGTGTTAGCGTGATTTGGAGGGCTTTCGTCTCGGTGGAGACGGCCAGCATAACCTCGCCCATCTTGAACGTTGCCAGACGTTCCGGGGTCTGTCCCGAGCCCTGCATCAGAACCACGGAGACGTAGACGTTGGGAACGCACGCCTCGGTAATCGGCACGCGTAGGACCTCGGTCGTACCCTGCAGTTCGCGCACCTCGGTCTCCAGGATGTTGCCGCGCTCCTGGGTGATCAATGCCCGTACGGTCCCACTGTACGGCGACGGGATGAGGATCTCGGCGACATCGCCAACTTCATAGAGATCGCGATCGGCAACCAGTTCAATGCGGTTCGTGCTCTCTCGGCGCCAAAATGCCTCGCCGCCTCCCCAGACCCAGAGGTAGATGCTGCTGCGAATCTCGTTGCCGGTCCGGTTAGGCCCGGCGTCCCTCGCCGAAGCGCGCACGCGGTAGGTGCCCGACTTCTCCGGTACGAACGACACCTCCGCCTTGCCGTTCCGATCGGTCACGACGGTGGTTGTATAGACGGGGGTATCCTCCGCCGTCCACGTCCAATAGGCGTAGCCGCTCTCGGACTCCTCGCGCACGCTGAGCCATTGGCGCTCCATCATTACGACCTCGATGCCCACGCCGGGAGCGGCTTCGCTGTTCCGGTCTGCGGTCAGGATCTCTACGCGCTGGGGCTTACCAGCCTCCGCCACGGTTTGCTCGGCTGCGAGACCAATGTAGAAGGTGCCCCTGTGAATCGTGGCTATCGTCCGCTGGCTCACCTCTTGTCCATTGATGTCGGTGATGCTGGCTTCGATCGTAAAGCTGCGACTGCTGATTTCCTCTGCGATGTCGGCGGACACGCGGAAGGTTGCGTTGCCCTGCGCGTCGGTCGTCGTCGTGCCACTGGCCACGAGCCGGCCATAGCTTCCATAAAACTCGCCGTAGTCCTCGCTGGCGTCATAGTCCGACCAACTGTAGTTCGGGCAGGCCGTTCCCTCAGGGCAGCGATACGTGAAGTCGAAGGGAGCGCTCAGGACGTTCCAGGTCAGATCGGCGTTGGCCACGGGCCCGCCGAAGTAGTAGGAGGCAGCGACATCCACGCCTATGGTGTCGCCGTCGAGGGTGTCGACAGCGTCGGTCTCGATGGCGATTTCGAAATTGGGCTTGCGGTACTCCGCGACGCGGAAACTCGTGCCCTCGTAGAACTCGAAAGCCTCGTCCTGGAGTTGCAGGTAATAGCCGCCTAGCGGCGCTTCCTCTCCCAGGAGCAGTTCGTCGGAAAAGGTGCCCATGTCGCTGACCGGCAGCGCTTCGCGGTAGACCTCCCGGCCTTGGGGGTCGGTCACGCGCACCTCGAGCGCCCGCACATCGGTCGGGATGGCGTAGTCGGCATCGTCGTCTCGGCGAATGATGCCCTTGAAGTGCACCGTCTGTCCGGGGCGGTAGATGGGCCGGTCGGTGTACAGGTAACCAACCATCGCGCTCGTGCCGTACTGGGAGTTGAGGTCGAAGTCCCAGGGTTGGATACCGCTATCCCAGCCATTGTAGGCAACGGCGAATGTGGCATCCCCTGGCTCGCCAGCTACAGCAAAGGCGTCCTCCCATTGGTCGATGTTGATCAGATCTGTGGCGTGATAGAGGCCATCCCGGTCGGTGCTGCCGCCGCTTTCCTCGATCTCGCCGGCCCGATAGAGGCTGATCGGCAGGCGCGCCGCAGGTTCACCGGTTGCCAGGTCGGTGGCCCAGACCAACGCCTCAGACTGTGCTTGTTTGAGGACCAGGTTGATGGCGCTGCGGACGAACGTGAACGTTTCGGGCTTGGCATCACTCGAACGCGCCATGACCTCGGGTGCACTGAGTTCGAGGATGTAGATCCCTGGCGCCAGCTGGGCTCTTTGCGCATCGACGAGTTCGATGCGCTGTAGGGCCGATGTGTTGCGTGGGGCATCCGGGTAGATCGACCACTGCCGTACCAGGTCCGTTTCTGCCGGGCGGAAGTTAGTGCGGTACTCCCAACTGCCGTAGCCGTGTAGCCGCATGAACGTGTCCAGGGAGAGTCTGTACAGAGCCACGTTCAGCCGCGTGACGTTGCGATGGCGCGCGTAGACAACGGTATCGGTATAGGCATCAAACGTCCCGATCGAGTCCGGGGCATTGAACGCGGCATAGGGAGACAGGTCGCCTGTTGTGAAGGTCAGTGACAGTGACGTGCCCAGAGGGGTGCCATCTCTGTCCGGAGCGTCTGCATTCACCGTGACCCGATAGGTCGTTGCCGGTGATTTGGGGAAGGAGAGGCGCACGCCCGTGTTGAGCTCGTACCAGTAGGTGTAGACATCGGTCGGTTCTGGGATGATGCTGACGTAGTCCAGGAAGGCATCGGCTTGCATCGGTCCGGCAAACTGGAACTCCACATCCGCCATCACATCCACGCCACGCTCGCCGTCTTGCGGTGTGGTGGTGAGGATAGCGGGTTCCAATACGGTCCAGAAACTCCAGGACCAGGGATCCACGGTTGCATCGGGGTTGTCGCGTGCCGTGGCTCCGCTGCGGACTGATGCTTCGACGTAGGCTGTGCGTGGGAACAACTCTGAGGGTGTGAATAAGAGTGTCTCCTCATCCAGCGGTCCTGTCCCTCCGAGCCATCGGAACGCTCCGTTCACCGGTGTGTCGTTGACGTGCAGGGCGAATGCCGCCTCGACGGATGCACGATCCATCGGTTGGTTGAAGGTGATGCTGATCACATCTCCCACGCCGACATACTGCCCGTGACTCTCCGGCGACCAGGCTACGGGCATCGGCCCGACCGTTGAGAAGTCCCACTCATAGGGCTCCTCGAGGACGGCCCCCTGCGAATCGACCAGCCCCGCTGCAATGCGTGCGGTGTAGGATGTCGAAGGCGCGAGCCCTCGGTCTGGGTAGAAACGGTAGATCGTGGTGTTGATCCATTCGCCCTTTCCAGCTACGGGCGGCTCCAGGGCCAACGGGGCCGGCAATTCATCCTGGCGGTCGATCGAGGTGAGTGGCACCATAGGGCGACTGAAGATGACGGTGATGACAGTATCAGGGTCAATCGCCTCGCTGTCGGGTGCCGGTTGTACCTCTGCAATCTCCACGAATCCCACAGTCGTGAACTCAAAGGCCACCGGCTCGACGAGTGCTTCGCCTTCCTGGTTTCGCGCTGTCTCGCCG
>JAKJAE010000017.1:13880-17691 GCA_022707665.1 Chloroflexota bacterium | reverse complement strand
ACCATCGTGGACGCTCACGAATGTGTTCTCGACCGGGGCAACGGCCAAAAACAAATAGGCGAGTGGGATGATGTTCGCAAAGCCTATGTCTTCGAGATTCAGCCCACCCAGGAGGGCCCGGCACCGGCGGGCGTTGGCGGTGATGTGACGGTTTGCCCCGGCATCTCCCCAACCCTGGGCTGGCAACGCCAACTGGCGCGCGTCCTCACCGCCGCTCGGAAGATCGGGGTGCATCTGGAGTCGGAGATCCCTGATCTGGCCCGGAATTACGTACAAGGATGCCTTGACTATCTCGCTGAAAAGCCCGAAGCGGCGCTGTCTGAACGTCGCGAGGCCCTGAGCATCTGGGTCCTCAATACGACCCATTTCATTGAGTTCATGGGCCAGGCCACTGAGATGTTCAACAAGGCCTTGACCCTCTTCGATACGGCTTTCAAGCGCTTCCTCGACAATATGGTCAACTTCGCGGTTGAGCTGATCTTCTCACTGTTCGACGTGATGAGCCTGGTCTTCAAGTCTGCCACGCAGAGCGCCAAGGCAGCGCTGAAGGGTTCGACGAAGGAGATGGTAGAGCAGTTGTCGGAGCGGACGATGATCGAGCTGACACAGCGCCGCGTGGCCATCGAGCAGGGGGTCAATGCTTCGCGTACAGGCCTGAACGCGCTCGATAGACAAATCGCTGAAACATGGTCCCGTTGGCCCAAGGATATGTCCAACCCCAACAGGGCGCTGCTGCAGCAGATGGAGGAGGTGTCGGGCCAAGCTGCACTGCTCACCGAACAGCGCCAACAGCTCTACGAGCAGTTCGTCAAGCAGAAGAAGGCATTGCTCGATGCAGAGGCCAACCTCCTCATGACGCAGGAGATCAAGGAGAATGCCGGCGAGGCGACCGAGAAGGAATTCCTTGACAAGATCAAGGCGAAGGCTTTGGCGTTGCCGGACGATCCCAACCTCCGTAACATCATTGCCGAGCTGGAGCAGATGGCGGCGAGCGACGCTCGTCAGTATGCGGCACTGAATGCCCAGATTCGGAAGGCCCTGTCGGAACTCCCGCCCAACGCACCTACTCAGGCCCGGCTTGCGCTGGAACGCCTGTCTGCCGATCTCGACCGTGCCATCCAGACGTTGGGCGTTATCGATCTGAACAAAGAGACCTACTCCAACCTGCTGGTGGAGGGCCCCGTTGGCGAGCGACTGAAAGTCATCCACGAGCGTGCCCAGCAGGCGAAGAGCGCTGCAGAGGCCATCCGTTACCAGAATATGGCCTGGGAGCACTACCAGGGGTTCCTCTCGCCCCTCTGGTGGTTCATGGACTGGTCCCTGGCGCAGATTCTCTGGCTGCACGATCTGGCGGTTGAGTGGATTCCCGGCCTGGCAATGGCTGAGAACCTGCTGGCGCTCTGTGTCGACACAGTGCTGGGCTACCTGATGAGCATCCTCAACGCTATGGTTGATTTCATGAACAGCCACCATTGGACCCGTTCGTGCATCAACAGTGAGGTGCGGGGGATAGGCAAAGCGACAGCGCTCGACAATGGCGTCAGCGCTCACTTCTTCGCTTTTCCACAGGCAACCAAGAACCTGGTGCTTGCTCTGGAGCCCCGTCGGATCGTCGCGATGGGCCAGAGTGGTTCTGCAGGTGAAATGCAGGCAGTGAAACAGCGTTTGATGACCCAAGCTGCTGGAGGTTACCAGCAGGAACGGAACGCGCAGCGGGCGCAGGCCCGAGCGGCCTTCATTTCTCTGTGTCGTAAGGTTCTGGATGCTTCGCGTCTTGATCAGCCAGCGCCTGAGCAACTGCACGGTGCGTCTCTGAAGGCGATCTGGCGGCAGCTTGTCGGGCCCATGGTCCAATACGAGGAGGCGTTTGCGGCTGCCAATGCCCAGGGCACCGATTATCTCTGGTCTATGGGCCGCTTTGCGCAGAACTCCACATTCCAGGATTGGGATGGGGCTATTGAGTGGCTGACCTGGGCTGTCGCCTGGGGCTTGCGCCTGGGCAGTGTCTTGCTGGTCTTCACTGGCTTCGGTATTGCCGCGGTGCCCACTGCATTTGCCGCGGCACAGGGGGCGGAGTGGCTCGGTGCCGTCCTGCGACCGGCGGTCAGTTGGCTGGGCACGATGCCTGATGTGATTGCTTTCCAGTATGACATCGTCATTGCCGCGGCCTTGGTCTATGCGGCAGCTACTGAGGGAAACGTGGATCTCGAAAACCTGATCGTACCCAGTGAGGTCGCGGAGTAACTAATGAGCGAACGGAGCTTTGCGGAGTTCCTGGCGGCACTGGAGCAGCAAGCTGCCACGGATGAGGAGGATGAGGCGATCCTCCTCGCACCATCCCCGATGCAGGCTGGTCCGGCGTCTGCTTCAGCGTCGGGCATGGAAGTAGCACCACCTGCCGCGACCCCTCCAGACGATGGAGAGGCGCGCCCGAGATTCTGCCGGCACTGTGGTATGCAGCTTCAGGCGCACTGGCGGTTCTGTGGGCGCTGCGGTCGCCCGATTGTGTAACACCTACTCGAAGGAAGGAGAGCGTCCCCTATGCGATGCCCATCATGTCAAGCCCCTATCCGACCTGAAGACGTCTTCTGCGGCTCCTGCGGCTACAAGCTGACCCCCCAAGACAGAGCGAGTGATGCGGCCCCGGTTGCCGAGCAACCCTCACCTTTCCCCCCGATGCCGGGCCCGCCACCTTTGCAGATCCCGTCGTACTCCTCCCCGGCACAGCAGGTTCGGGTTGTTCAACCGACGTATGATCAGGCGTCTGGGCCTGCCGTGGCGGCGCCGCAGCCAGCATACCCTCAAACGCCAGCGCCGGTGTATAGCCAGGCCCAACAGCCGGTGTACGCACCAGCGCCGCAACCATCGTACGGCCAATCGCTTCCTCAGGCTCCTCAGCCCAAGAAGAAGGGCCTCAGTGGTTGTGTGATTGCCCTGATCGTTGCGGCAGCCCTTCTCCTTTGTGGTGGTCTCATCGTGGGTGCGGTCCTTCTCGTTCCTCAGATTCTGCCTCAGGCGACGCCAACAGCCCCTGTCTACCAGCCGCCCTCCGACGATGGCTTCTCCCCATCAGGTACCGACGTGTCTCTGGATGTCGTCAACAACCTGAATGTCGCTGTCTGCTATCTCTACATCAGTCCCTCTGATAGCGATAACTGGGGTGGTGACTGGCTTGACGAGATTGGTACGATCCCACCTGGTACGTCCCAGACCTTCTGGATCACTTCGGGTGAGACGGTGGACCTCCGGACCGAGGACTGTGACGGGAACACGATTGATGAGCAGTTCGATGTCTATGTGCCGGTGGAGGGTCTGACGTATACGCTGAACCCCTGAGTTGGTCTGCATCCTCCGGCCTTGCAGGTCCACCCGGTTCAGTGTGTGGATCTGCAAGGCCTCTCCCACTCCCCATAGCAGTGAAAGGACCCTGATGCGCCGGATTCTGTCTATCTTTTCTGTCTTCGCTTTGTTGTCCGCGTGTGTCCCACGCACCGAGGTTGTGGTAGTCTACACTTCCGTCGATCAGGTCTTCTCTGAACCGATTCTGAAGGGGTTCGAACAGGAGACCGGTATCAAAGTCTTGTCGGTCTATGATGTGGAAGCTGCCAAGACAACGGGATTGGTGAACCGTCTGATTGCTGAGAAATCGCATCCCGTTGCCGATGTCTTCTGGAGTGGCGAGTTCGCACAGACGATCATCCTGCAGGAAGAGGGTGTGTTGGCCCCCTATGTACCGCCCGCCGCGGATGATGTCCCTGCTGTATACTGCGATGTGGATGGCTACTGGACCGGCTTCGCGGGTCGTGCGCGG
>JAKJAE010000017.1:3822-13850 GCA_022707665.1 Chloroflexota bacterium | reverse complement strand
TTCCTGGTCAACACCGATCTGGTCTCCAACGATCGCATGCCTGACTCCCTGGAGGATATGCTCGATCCTTCGTGGCCGGCTCAACAGATCGGGATTGCCTATCCCCTCTTTGGCACGACGGCCACCCATGCGGCTGCGCTCTACGCACATTGGGGGGCGTCTGAGGCCAGGCTGTTCTTTGAGAAGCTTGCGGAGCGTGGTATCCGCGTTGTCGATGGCAATGCAGTCGTCCGCGACATGGTCGTCGATGGGCGCTTGGCTTTTGGGCTCACTGACACCGATGACGCGTGCAGTGCCGTTGAGGCGGGACAGCCCGTCCGCATCATCCTGCCGGATCAGGGCGACGGTCAGTTGGGGACACTGATCATCCCCAACACTGTGGCGCTGATAGAGGGCGCGCCGAATCTGGCGAACGGCAAGCGGTTGATCGATTATCTGCACACTGATGCCGTCGCCGCTGAGTTAATGGCCTCCGGTTGGAGCCACGTGGACCTACACTCCGGCGCGACGGTCGCTGCATGCCTGGAGGGGCAGTCCATTCGCGGGATGGCCGTCAGCCTGGGCTCCGTCTATGACCAGATGCAGTTGTCAAAGGAAGAGCTGACGGCGATCTTCGTGAGGTGATCGTCGCCATGCGGTCTATGTCCACCATGAGGGGTGCGCGTCTGGCCGGTGCGCTGGCCTATACCCTGTTGGTCCTCGGCCCCGGCCTTTCGCTGTGTTTCAGTCTGTCCGGAATAGCGCCCGCTACTTGGTCGGACCTGCTCATCCCTCATGGTCGGCGCCTTGATCTCCTGTGGCGCAGCGGCGCGCTCGCTGCTGCCGTTGCGTTTGGGGCTATGGCCACGGGAAGTCTGGCTGCTTTGCGGCTCATGCAGTGGCGTGGGGGCGCGCGTGCCACGCTGCGTTGGCTGATACTGATCCTGGCTCCCTTTCCTGCAGTGACACACGCACAGGCATGGTCGTGGCTGGCGGGCCAGTTCAACAGGCTGCTGCAGCGTCAGGGCATGATGGGCATCCTGTTCTATGGGTGGGGAGTGTCGTGGTGGGTGCAGATGCTCTGGCTCATGCCCATCGCGATCGGATTGGCGCTGGTCGCCTTTGAATCCGTCGACCCGGCACTGGTCGAGGCCGGGCGGATGCATCACGCAGGCGATCGTGTCCTGACACACGTTGTCTTTCCCCTCGCCATGCCACTCCTGTTGGCTGGCGCCGGCGTGATCTTCGTCCTGAGCCTCGTCGACTACGCGGTCCCCTCACTGTTTCAGGTCAACGTCTACGCACTCGAGGCGTTCGCGGACTTCTCCGCGCACAATCAGCCAGGCCGGGCGCTGCTGCTCGCCGTCCCACTGCTCTTCACGACGGTGGCCGTTGCCCTGCTGTCGCAAGCCAGACTGAGGCCGGCGGCGTTGAGTCCGAGCTTGCATCCGGTGAGCCCCTTGGCACAGGACCAGACCGGTTGGCTTGGGATGCTAGCTCAAGGCGCGCTCATCGTGGTCGCGCTGGGGATGGCTGTGCCGCTGGTCAGCCTGGCACTGCAGATGGATTCCTGGTCTCATTTTGTTGCATCTGTGTCGGCGGCTGGCCCCGAGATTGGGTACACGCTGCGAGTGGCGCTCGTGACTGCCCTGCTCAGTTCGCCGC
The DNA here is from genome assembly GCA_022707665.1 of Chloroflexota bacterium. Taxonomy (GTDB): domain Bacteria; phylum Chloroflexota; class Anaerolineae; order B4-G1; family SLSP01; genus PWVB01. The sequence goes on along the minus strand of JAKJAE010000017.1, from coordinate 12,206 downwards.
TGGCCTACTGCGCGGCACAGGGAGCTCTGCAACAGCGCTATCGGTGGCTGTGGTGGTTGGCGATCACGGTGCCGTTGGCCGTTCCCGGTCCTCTGATCGGCATTGGACTCATCGGGATCTGGAACAGCGCGCTGGGACATCACCTGGCGATCTACGGTAGCCCGGTCATGTCCGTGCTTGCGTCGCTCGCGCGTTACACGCCGTTTGGTGCACTGGTTCTGGTCGCGACACTGCGACGCCTCAATCCGAGCTTGGTTGAGGCAGCTCGTGTGCTCCGGCCCGGTGGTCTGCGCACCTGGTTGCGGGTAACCCTTCCGTTGCATGCGCCTGGCCTGTTGGCCGCCTATGGCCTCGTTTTCTGCCTCACGCTGTGTGAGCTGAGCGCGACACTCCTTGTCGCTGCCCCAGGCCAGGGGACGCTCAGCTTGCGGATCTACAACTATCTACATTACGGAGCCTCAGACACAGTTGCTGGCCTTACCCTCGTGCTGACCATGCTCGTTCTGGCGCCTGGTGTGGTCGCCTTCTGTGCGAGGGCCCTCGTGTTCCGCAGGAACGCGTCGCCACGCTTTCTGGCTCGGGGTCTGGCCCCGGGTCTGGCCCCGGGGTCTTCACATGATCAAGGTTGATGGCCTTTCCAAGCGCTTCGGCGAGGTGATTGCGCTACGGGATATCTCGCTCGAGCTCTTGCCTGGAACCGTCACCGCAATCCACGGTCCATCCGGCAGCGGCAAGACCACACTACTGCGTCTCATTGCGGGCCTGGAGGCCCCAACAACGGGCGCGATTTACATTGGCGGTGCCCTTGTTAGCACTCCTGCGGCGTTGACAGCCCCCCATCATCGTGGCGTGGGCTTTGTCTTTCAGGAGGCCGCCCTCTGGCCACATATGACCGTCTACCAGAACGTCGCCTTTGGCCTGTTGGGTCTGCCGCGCCACGAAGTGAAGGCGCGCGTTGCTGAGATGCTCGCACAGCTTGGCATTGACGACCTGACCCGTCGTTACCCCGGTGAGCTCTCTGGCGGGCAGGCTCGTCGCGTCTCGTTGGCGCGCACGTTGGTGACCCATCCGCCGCGGCTCCTGCTGGATGAGCCGCTGACTCATATTCACCATGAGATGCGGTCCGAAATCCTGAATCTCATCGAACAACTGGCGGTCAATCGCGGTACGACGGTCGTCTATGTCACGCACGAGCTTGCAGAGGCTGCACGGCTTGGTGGCCGCCTCATCCGGATGGAAGAAGGTGCCATTGTCTGGGCTGATGCTTGTCCCGCTGGTGAGATTCCGGCTTCTGACACCCCTAATAGGGAGTCCTTCCGTGCCGACTGAGTTGCCATCCCCTCCTCCGCCCTCTACCCGGCCCGCGCGTGCAGGCTGGCGCCAGACCCTATACTTTCTCTCCGGCATCGGTGTGGTGGTTGTGCTTGGCCTGGTTGTGATGCGACTTCGGCCCCAGCCGGGATTGCCTGACGGATGGTCGCGGTTGGTGCCACCCCACGACGTGATGGCCCTCTTGGAGTACCGGGGCAGGATCTGGAGTGGCGGTCGGGACGGTCTTGTCGTGCTTGACCGCGAGACGGGGGCGCTGCTCGAAGAGGTGCTGGCTGATGCTCCCATTGCGTACGTGACCGGAATGGCCGTCTCTCTGCACGACGACAGCCTCTGGGTAGGGCATCGTGGTGGCGTGAGTCGTTATGACGGCACTATATGGGTGACGCAGGGTGCGGATGATGGCTTACCACCGGGGCCGGTGTTGGCACTGCTTGTGGATCGCAACGGAGCTCTCTGGGTGGGCACCGAACAGGGCCTGGCTTTTCTGCACGGTGGCGCGTGGACTCGGTTCACATCTGCCGATGGACTGGCGAGCGATGGTGTTTCCTATCTGTTCGAGGACAGCCAGGGACGGATCTGGGCGGGAGCTGGCTATGCCTATGAAGGGGGTGTTTCGGTATACGAAGAGGGCGCATGGAAGCCCTCAGACGTGCAGGAGTATCTCCCCCATCCCTATCTGAATGCGATGCTGGAGCATGACGACGGTACCCTCTGGTACGGGACCGGCTTCAGCTCCTACGGCGGAGTCGCCATCCACAACGGATCCGGCTGGCGGACACTAACGGTCGATGATGGCCTTGCTGGCGCCAAGGTCCGTTACCTTTTCCGTGACGCAGGCGGTGCCATCTGGGTTGGTTCCGAGTATAACGGGATCGTGTGGATGGGCGCGGGCACTCAGGAAGCTGGTTGGCGGACCTTCACCCCGAAAGAGGGACTGGCGGGGCTGGAGGTGAAGGCCATGCTTCAGGATAGCCGGGGAAATCTGTGGATTGGGACTGAGGCAGGGTTGACGCGCATCAGCCACGATGCGTGGACGCGGTTGGGTAATAGCCTGGCTGATTGAACCCGGGTCCCCGCTTGAGCGGTCTCATCCGTCTTTCACCTCAACTGTGGCCGTCGCCCCCTCGATCGTATGGCCGTGGGCATCAATGCCCCGGACCTGGAACTGGTGCACGCCAGGCACAAGCTGCCACAGTGCCTCATAGGGTGGCGCCTCGAGCTCGACAAGGACCTCGCCATCCACCCACACTATCACCTGCGCCAGTGCGTCCGTTGTGACCGCGACGACCCGGATCTTCTGTTGGGCGCGGGGGAGCGTGTTATCGATGCGGTACACTGCGCCGTCGTCGGGACTGAGCAATGCCAGCCTGGCTGATGTCTCGGATGGCGTCGTTTGGGCTGGCAACATTGGCACGTTGTGTTCTCTGCCCCACGCGTGTGCCTCGGTCGGCAGCGCAATCATGACCTGGTCGCCTACACGCACGTGCATATCGCACGGTGTTATGGGTTCGGTCCCTGCCACGAAGAGCTCGGTGATCCTGTGTGGGCAGTCCGGCCCCGGTAGGTGGCCCGAGAGGGCACAGACCTCCACTTCGTCCAGGCCTGCGGGCCGCTCGAACTCCCGGATCGGGAGGCCCTTATGTGCGACATCCATGACATCGTGCCAGATCGGCGCCGCGCCGGTGATGCCCGTGACCCCCTGCATGGGTTCGTTGTCGGCGTTGCCTACCCAGACGCCGACAACGAGATTCGGCGTGTAGCCTATCGTCCAGTTGTCGCGGAAGTCGGTCGTCGTGCCGGTCTTGACGGCTGCAGGTCGGCCTAGTGCAAGCACGCTGCCCTCGCCAAAGGTCGGGATCCGTGCGCTGTCGTCTCTGAGGATATCGGTGAGCAGGTAGGCGATGCGCTTGTCCAACACGCTCTCCCTCAAGCATGACACCGCGGAGGCGCACTCCTGCTGCCACAACACGGCGCCTTGGGAATCCGTCACTGTGCTCACGAACTGCGGCGTAACTGCATATCCACCGTTTGCGAGCACAGCATACGCTGAACTGAGCTCGAGAAGGCTCACCTCACCGCCGCCGAGCGTTACAGCCAGGCCCAGACGGTCTGGGTCATCGAAGCTGTGGATGCCCATCCGGCGTGCGAGCGAGGTCATCGCCTCCACACCGATCGTATCCAGTACCTTGACTGCCACGACGTTGTACGACGAAGCCAAGGCTTCACGCAGCCTGACAGGTCCGCGGTAGGTAAGGTCGTAGTTGAGGGGGACATAGGACGTGCCCTCCTGCGTCACGAATGAAGTCCGTACATCCATCATGACGGTGGCTGGCGTCATCCCCGTCGCGAACGCCGCTGCATAGGTGATTGGCTTGATCGAAGATCCTGGTTGGCGAAGCGCTGTCGTTGCATTGACGGCGCCGTCGATTCGAGGGGAGAAGTAGTCAGGGCTGCCGACCATGGCAATCACCTCGCCCGTGGAGGGCGAAAGCGCCACAATGGCCCCGTTCCTGGCGTTGAAGCCGCCTGGCGGACAGGGAGTCTCGTGGTTGCACACTGCCATCATTGCCAGTCGGTGGCGTAGCAGATCGCGCGCAGCCTCGTTCAGGTCGACGTCCAGCGTTGTATGGATCTCCAGGCCTCCTGCCTGCAGGCGCGCCAGCCCAAGTTCTTGCTCCAGGAACGCACGCACCAGCATCACGAAGTGGGGTGCACGGATCTCGAACGGCGCAGCTGCGAAGTCCAGTGGCTCGCCCTTCGCAAGCAAGGCACTCTCCGTGTCGATGTACCCCTCAGCCACCATCCGATCGAGCACGATGCCCTGGCGCAGTTTGGCATCAGCGAGGTGCTCCAGAGGATTCCATAGCGCCGGTGCCTGTGGAAGCATCGTAAGCATCGCGCACTCTGCCAGCCCCAGATCCCGCACGTGCTTGCCATAGTAGGCCTGCGCCGCTGCCTCGACGCCATAGGCAAGGTTGCCATAGTAGGTCTCGTTCAGGTAAAAAGTGAGGATCTCGTCCTTGGAATAGCGGTGCGTGATCTGGACCGCCAGAAAGGCCTCACGCAGTTTGCGCCGCAGGGTCTGCTCGTAACGTTCCTCCGATGACAGCATCAGGGTGCGGACGAGTTGCTGCGTGATCGTGCTTCCGCCCATCGGACGTTCATCTGTGTCCTGCTGGGTCACGTTGTACCAGACAGCCCGTGCAATTCCCCGAAGGTCGATGCCAGGATTCCTGTAGAAATCCCGGTCTTCGAGGGCAATCGTGGCCTGAATCAGAGGCTTGGGGATCTCCTTCAGGGGAACAGGAGTATGACTGCCAGTATAGGGTGAGGGCATCTCATAGAGCAGCCGCCCACCTCGGTCGTAGATCTTGCTACTGGGGGTTGTTGCCGCTGTACTCAGGTCATCGGGCGACGGCAAGTCGTCAAGTAACCAGATTGCCATTCCCGCGGCCAACACCACCAGGAGCAAGATCACTCTGCTGGACCACGGGCATCTTTCCCGCTTCTGCCGCCTGGGCACACGAGATGGAACAGGCAAGGATGCCCGTGATTTGCCGGACCCAGGCCGCGTCATATCAAGGCGGGCGAGATGCCCTCGATCCGTTTTAGGTCAATCCTGGCGGTCAGTCGTTCAGACCGCAACCTCATCGACAACCGTTGCACCATCGGCAACCCGTGCTCCGCGCAGCAGGATCGCATCGCGGACGGTCACGCCATCGCCCAGCGTGCAGTTCCGCTCGATGTAGACGTTGGGGCCAATCGTACAGTTCTTCCCGACCACGGTTCCTGTCCCTATGTGCAGCGGCGTGATCAGTTGCGTGCCCGGGCCGACGGTCATCGGCGCAATCTGGGGGCGATCACCGCCACGGAGCAGGTACTCGCGGTTCAGCGCCAGCAGGTCAGCGGCATTGGTCAACGTGAGGCGGCTGTCAATCACGATGCCGCCGACCCGCCCCTCACGCTCGATGAGCATCTGGACCGCGTCCTGCAGCTCATATTCACCCCGCGGCGACGGTTGTACCTCAGGGAGATAGTCGAGAATCCTGCGTGAGAATGCGTAGAGTGGCAGGCTCGAGATGTTGGAGTGCACTTCCTCGGGACGGGCTTTCTCGACAATGCGTGAGACCCACTGCCCATCCATCTGGACAATAGCCATGGTGCCGACCCGTGCAGGGTCCATGGGCAGCAGGGCCAACGCGCCATTGGGCCTCGCGTCACTCTGCATGAAGGCTACCAGACGCCCCACCGCAGCGCTGGATACCAGGTTGTCACACGCTGACAGGACGAAGTCTTCGGAAATGAGCGGTGCCGCACACCCCAGCGCATTGGCCATTCCCTTGCGCTCCGGCTGGTACGCAAACCGGATTTCCGCTTCCAGCGTCGATTCCCTGCGAAAGTAGCGTGTGATATCGCGATCCGTCGGGCTAACCACCAGGATGAAGTCATCGATGCCATTGACGACGAGCGATTCCATCACCCGCTCGACAATGGGTTTCCCCAGGATCGGCAACATCGCTTTGGAGCGATCCAGCGTGATCGGATGGAGCCGGGACCCCTTCCCGGCTGCCAGAATCACACCCTGCATGCCTTACCCCCTAGCCTCATAGGTTCCTTCTTCTCCCTTGTCCCTTAGGCTTTTTCACTGATCATCAACCATCGATACCCATAGCGCTCCAGAGCTAGCGTCCAGGTGCCCGACGCGGGTACCTCCAGCTTGGCCCCCGTGAACAGATCGACGAGCATCTTGCCGCGATACCCAGCCAGATCCAGCGTCACATGCTGTGGTTCCGGTGATAGATTGTTGACCACCACGACGGTCTCATCACCCGTGGCACGAACGTAGCCAAGCACGGCGGAGTTGGCGGGCTTCAGGAGTGCTAGACTCCCCCGTCCGAAGACCGGGTGCTGCTTTCGGACCGCCAACGCCTTTCGTGTCCAGTTCAGGAGTGAGTCCGGATCGCTGGCCTGTGCCTGTGCGTTGACATTCTTGTGACCGAATACCTCGTCGTCGATCACGGGCTGGCTGAGGCGGTCGGCTGGCACGCTGGCATCCGTGAAACCGGCATGCGGGCCGTCATTCCACTGCATGGGTGTACGAACGCCGTTGCGGTCGTCGAGCCATATATTATCCCCCATGCCGATCTCGTCCCCGTAGTAAAGGAAGGGAGAGCCGACAAAGGTCAGCAGGATTGAGTCGGCCACCTTGATACGCGCCATGTCGTTGTCCAGCAGAGGGGCCAGGCGGCGCCGTATTCCCAGGTTAAGCCGCATTCGCGGTTCGGGTGCATAGAAGTCCCACATGAACGCGCGGTCTTCCGGCGTGACCATTTCCAGCGTCAACTCATCGTGGCAGCGGAGGAAGGTCCCCCACTGGCACACCTCTGGCAGATCCGGCGTGAGCGCCATGATCTCTTCGATGGGAGAGCGGCTTTGCTTTGCCAACGCCATGAAGATCCGCGGCATGAGTGGAAAATGGAAGTTCATGTGCATCTCGTCTCCGTCGCCGAAGTAGGGCCTTACGTCTTGCGGCCACATATTGGCTTCGGAGAGCAACATTGTACCCGGGGCATAGGCGTCGACGAAGGCGCGCAGCCGCTTGAGATAGGCATGCGTCTCCGGCAGGTTCTCACAGCTTGTGCCCTCGCGTTCGTACAGGTAAGGTGGGGCATCGACCCTCACAGCATCGGCCCCCTCGTCCAGCCAGTACTGGATGGTGCGCAACATCGCGCGCTGGACCGCCGGGTTGTCGTAGTTGAGGTCGGGCTGGTGGCTGAAGAAGCGGTGCCAGAAGTACTGACCCCGTACGGGATCAAAGCTCCAGTTCGAGGGTTCGGTATCCAGGAAGATGATGCGCACGCCCTGGTAGGCTGTATCCGTATCACTCCAGACGTACCAGTCACGATATTTGGCGTGCTCGGGATGGTTGGGGTCGCGTGATGCCTGAAACCACGCGTGCTGGTCCGATGTGTGGTTGGGAACAAGCTCGATGACGAGCTTCAGGCCACGCTTGTGGACTTCCTTGACGAGGTGACGGAAGTCATCCATCGTTCCATAATCAGGATGAATACTCTGATAGTCCGCAACATCGTAGCCATCGTCGCGTAGGGGGGAGGGGAAGATGGGCAACATCCAGATTGCGTCAACACCCAGTTGGGCCAGATAGTCAAGCTTGGACGCCAATCCGGCCAGGTCACCTATGCCGTCACCGTTGCTGTCTGCGAAGGCTCGAACGGAGACTTCATAGAAGACGGCATCCTTGTACCACCGGGGATCCGTTCCCGACGCCGCACAATCTCCTGTTCCCAGCACCATGGGGAGATCTCCTTTCGTAGCGGTTACCCAGGTTCAATCGCCTGCAGCCATCTTAGCACTGGCCTACCCTTTTGGAAAACACTCCCTTTGGGTTAAAATCGGGCTATGGGTTACCAGGATCGGTTGGAGCACTTCCGCCGTCGCTACACTGTGGTGCGCCCACAATGGCTATCTGCGACCGCGCGCTTCCAAGAGCAGGTGGATGCGGTTCTGTCGCCGGACAGCCGGGTGCTGGACCTGGGGTGTGGGCGTGGCGGCATTGCTGAGCGGTTAGGCGGGAAGGGGTGGTGGGCCGGGGTCGATCCCGATCTCGTGTCCCTGCGCGAACATCGGGTGACCACGTTTCCGCGGGGAAGTGCCAGTTCGGAATGGCTGCCTTTCGAGTCGGGTTCGATCGATGTTGTGATTGCGTCCTGGGTGCTCGAACACCTCCCCCGTCCTCAGGTCACATTCGGTGAAATCGCGCGTGTGTTGCGCCCGGGTGGACGCTTCTTCTTTCTCACTCCCAATGTCGACCATCCGCTGCCACGTCTCAGCCTTGCGCTCGCACGAATGCGTAAGCTGCAGCAGCGCGTGGTCTCAAGAGTCTATGGCCGCTCCGCGATGGATACTTTCCCGGTGACTTATCGGGCCAACAGCATGAGAACCATACAGCAGTTGGGCGTGGCTGTGGGGTTGCGCATGGCCTGGATCGAGTTGATCGACGACCCCTCGTATTTCGCCTGGAATGCGGTCAC
>JAKJAE010000017.1:254-3712 GCA_022707665.1 Chloroflexota bacterium | reverse complement strand
AAGCGCGGTGGCGCTCGGGTAAGAACGATCGTGTCATCGAGTCACGGAGGTGCCAGGTATGATCGGGCTTGATGGAACACTGCTGGACACCTTGTTGTTGCTACTCTTGATCGTGGTCGCGATCAGTATGGTTGTGCTGGCGGCCTGGTTTGGTCGGTCGCTGCTTCGTTCGAGGCCACCTGGACAGCCTTCGGCTGAGATGACCCGGGGGCCGGATGGCCCCCTTGAAATTCCAGAGCCGCCGTCACGCGAACCCACAGGCGCAACTGTGCCTCCGTACCTTGTCGGCCTTCGATCGGACGGGACCGGCGGGTGGACGATCCACATTGCTGGGAAGACCTACAGCACCCTCGACACGGTGCCCGATGCCTCGACGCGTGATCAGGTCGTTGCTGCACTGCGTGCGCTGGTGGATTTCTCCCGTGGCTATATCCAGCGGACCAGAACAGATGCGACATCTGCCACGGCGCGGGTCGCGGCGCCTTCTTCACAAGCGTTTCCCCCTCGCACTGTATCTGCCCGAAGCGTCGAGCGCATCCCCGGTGTGGCCTTGCCTGGCGAGGCTCCGATCCGTCGCGAGGCCGTCCGCGGTGCGACCATGCCAACCATCGACCTTGCCAAGGAGATTGGCGACATCGTGGAGGAGATGCTGGATCAATCGCCCACGCTGCGCCGCCATAGCATCCGCTTGCAGAACGTGCCCGGGCAAGGAGTCGCCTTTGTCGTCGACGGCATCCGCTATGGCGAGCTGAACGACATCCCGGATCCCGAGGTCCAGACCCTGATCCGCGAAGCTACCAAGGAATGGGAGCGACGATAGCACTGGAACCAGAGCAATGAGCCTGAGGATAGGGTCTTGGACCGCCGCCCATTTCTGCTGCGCCACGCTCCTTTGGCTCCGCGTTTCTCCGATTCTCTGATTCGTTTTCCGCGGTACAATGCCCGTTCGATTTCCTAGGGGACTAACCGGATAATGCGCTATCACATTTGGACGATTGGCTGTCAGATGAACGTCGCCGACTCGCAACGGGTCGCAGCCGGGCTCGAGCGCCTAGGCTATGAGCCGGCAGAAGACGCGCGGGACGCGGACGTGATGATCCTCAACACATGTGTTGTCCGCCAGCAACCTGAGGATAAGGCTGTGGGGCAGCTCAACCTGCTCAAACGCTACAAGGCGCAGCATCCCGAGCGCGTGCTGGCTTTGATGGGGTGCATGGTCGGAGTGAAGGATCCCGCTCCCCTCAGAGCGCGGTTTCCCTGGGTTGATCTATTCCTTCCGCCGTCCGATCCCACCGAACTATGGTCTTACCTGGCGGAGCAGGGGCACCTTGATGAGGCCCAAACCCTGATCGCCGATGCGGAGGCGCGGCGTCTGGCGCTTTCGAGGACCGATACGATTCTCCCTCCATCGGGGAAGGGCGCAATTGTGAGCGCGCACCTCCCGATTGTCCTGGGCTGTTCGCACGCTTGTACTTACTGCGTGATTCCCTATCGCCGTGGGCCCGAGCGTAGCCGACCAATGGATGTCATTGTGGCAGAAGCGGAGCAAATGGTTGCGCAGGGCGTCCAGGAGATCACGCTGTTGGGCCAGATTGTCGATCGCTACGGCTATGATCTCCCCGAGTTCAAGGGATCCCGGGCGACGCCTCTGGTTGCGTTGTTGCATCGCATTCACGCGATTGAGGGGCTGAAACGCATCCGCTTTCTCACGAGCCATCCCAACTGGATGAAAGATGATCTGCTTGATGCCGTAGGGGAGCTCAGCGCTCCGACACAGGGCGCTTCTGCGTGTGTCTGCCCCCACATCGAGGTCCCGGTGCAGGCCGGTGACGACGAAGTCCTGGCTCGCATGCGCCGTGGCTACACCGTTGACGCCTACCGGCAGCTGGTTGCCCGCCTGCGCGAGCGGATCAAGGGCGTCTCCATCGCCACGGACATCATCGTGGGGTTCCCCGGCGAGACCGAAGCACAGTTCCAGAACACCTACGATCTCCTGAAGGAGCTCAAGCTGGACAAGGCGCACATTGCACGTTACTCGTCCCGACCGCTCACGGTCGCCACCCGCCAGTTTGACGACGCACTGCCCGTCGAGGAGAAGGAACGCCGCCGTAAGCTCCTTGACGACCTGCAGAGCGAAATCCTCACGGAGCTCAATGGTCGTTATCTCGGGCAGACCGTCGAGGTGCTCGTCGAGGGCTGGCACGACCGCAAGAAGCGTTGGTTCGGACGCACGCCCACCGATCGGCTCGTCTTTTTCGAGACGCCTGGTACCGGCGACTGGTTGGGCCGTCTCGCGCAGGTGCAGATCACCTGGACAGGCCCCTGGTCGCTTATCGGAAAGGCACAGTGAAGCGAATACAGAATCATCTAACCTGTAGAGTGATGGATCTGTGACCTTCCGGTCTCGATTCTCTGATTCTTGATTCCCTCTGTCGCACCCGAGGACTATCGCCCATGCATAACATCGGCATCATCGGCGCCGGGGTTACCGGCCTCGCCGCAGCGTATGACTTGCTCAAGGCTGGTCACAGGGTCACGATCTATGAGGCACGGCCCTACGTCGGGGGACTGTCATCGGGGTTCAAGGATGCCGCCTGGGAGTGGCCGCTGGAGCGCTTCTATCACCATATCTTCGCCAGCGACCGCGATATCCTCGGGCTTGCCGCAGAGCTGGGCCTTGCGGATCTTGCTTTCTTCGAGAGCCCGGTGACCTCGATCCTCAAAGATGGTCGCCTCTATCCGATTAACAAACCGATGGTAGGCCCGTGGCTCGAGCGGCTCCCACTGGGTCGTCAGTTGGCCAATCTTGCCGACCTTGTGGCGACCGGGTTGCGGGTGCTTGCGTTTGACCCGATTCCGTTCTTCGCCCGGCTGCGCGTAGGTCTGGTCTCCGCTTATCTGCGCTTCAACCCGCGTTGGCAGCCCCTCGAGACTGTGACCGCCGACGCGTGGCTCGCCAAACACGTCGGCAAGCGAGCCTATGAAGCCTTCTGGCAGCCGCTTCTCGTGGGTAAATTCGGTCCATACTACCAGCAGGTCAATATGGCCTGGTTCTGGGCGCGCCTCGCTGCACGCACGCCCAAGCTTGGCTACTTTAAGGGGGGATTCCAGGGATTCCTGGATGCGCTGGCGGACAAGGTGCGGTCGCTGGGGGGAACGATCCATCTGGAGCACCACGTTCGCGGCCTCTATCCTGAGGTCGACGGCCGGATCCGTCTCGAGCTTCGTGGCGATGACCAGGTGCATGACCGTGTCCTGGCCACTTGTTCGCCGAAGATGCTGCGTGAATGTACGCCCGCCCTGCCCGCGTCGTATGCCACTGGCCTCGACGCCATGCTCTCGATGGGCGCCGTGGTGATGGTCCTTGCCCTTAAGCGTCCGGTGACGAAGGACCAATACTGGATCAACATCCCCAAACAGGAGGGCTTCCCCTTCCTGGCCTTTGTGGAGCATACGAA
>JAKJAE010000017.1:0-244 GCA_022707665.1 Chloroflexota bacterium | reverse complement strand
ACTGCGGGGATTATCTGCCGCAGGGCCACGAGCACTTCGAGATGCCGGCGGAGCAGTTGCTCGAGCGCTTCATTCCTGGCATCCAGCGTATCAATCCTGACTTCCGCCGCGACTGGATCCGGGCCGCATGGAAGTTCGAGGAGATCTATGCCCAGCCGGTGCCCCTTCTGAACCAGTCAAAGGCCATTCCACCGATCGAGACACCGGTTCCCAACCTCTATATGGCCAATATGAGCCAGGTCTA
>JAKJAE010000179.1:3579-6136 GCA_022707665.1 Chloroflexota bacterium | reverse complement strand
ACGCGCGACTCGGTGGTCAGCATGCAGCACCTGCAGCCTTATGAGAGCTATCAGCTTGTTCGCTACCTGGAATCGCTGAAGCCCGGGGCCAACTTCGGCGGCTGGGTCGACCCCGGTGGGGCCATGACCATCGATCGTTATGCTGAGCAGCTCTGGCTCACGGTCTTCGCCAAAGCGCCGGAGTGTACGCTCTTCGACTTCCGTTCGCTGCAAATGCCACTGCACCCGATGCAGCGGGCGCCTTGGCAGGGAGACCGGCCTGCCGCGCCAAAGGCGTGGGGCGTGGGTGTTGATTTCGACAAGATGATCGCGGCCTATCGGAAGGAGGATGGCACGTTCGTCCCGGAAGCCAATTTCTCACTGGCTGCCGGTCATGCTTTCGAGCTTGCCGATGCCGTGATGGGCGAACTGGGCGATCCTGTGGGCGTTGCCAGCTATCGGCCTTACCACGGGACCTCTGGCGAGGATTTCCTTCACAACTACCTGGGCATGATCGGCGTCCCGATCGCGCTACAGGCTACGTTCCCGTCTGACGCAGGTACGATCCTCCTGACTGAGGCGGCCAAGCACGACCCGGACATCGTTGCCAAGATCTCGGCGCACCTCCTTCAGGGGAAAAAGGTCGTCGTCACCTCGGGACTCTACCGCGCTCTGCAGGGCGGTAAGCCTGGCTCGACGATTGAGGACATCGCGGAGCTGGAAGTCACGGGCGCCAAGGCCACGGTGAACGAGTTCCTGATGGGCTGGCGCACCCGGGTTCCCTCAAAGGGCTCGATCATGATCCCGCATGTTCGCTATATGACTAACGACTCCTGGGAGGAGATCTCGGGGCTAACCGAGACCACGGGCCACCCGCTACTCCATTCCGCAGCGTATGGTCCCGGTGTCCTGTATGTGTTGACGATTCCTGATAACCTCGACGACCTATACAAGCTACCTGATGCCGTCCTGGCTCGCATCAGAGAGGTGGTCGTGGCTGATCTGCCCCTCTATGCTGACGCACCGGCGCAGGTGTCGCTCTTCGCCTATGACAATGACACGGTGATCGTCGAGTCCTTCCTGCCTGAGGTGACCGATGCCACGCTTGTTGCAGCCAAGGGCATCGCCGAGGTGCACGATGTTCTGACCGGTGAAGTGCTTCAGGGCAAGCCCGTTCTTGACTGGCGCCAGCAGCCCACCGGCGCTACCCACTTTGCGGCCAAGGTTGGGCCGCATATGTTCCGGCTCTTCCGATTCACGCGAGAGTAGCTTCTGAGTGCCGGGGATCTCGGGCTTCGGAAAGCGTGAGCATCCCGAGACCCTGGATCCCCAGCACCTTCGATTGTGCCTGGGCACGACGTTCCAGGTCATCTCACACTATAGGAGACCTCCCATGCGCGTACTGGCAATCACGAATGATTATTGGCATCCCGGAGCGGTGGTCCACGCCGGGTTGGAGCCACTCCGGGCTAAGGGATTCGAGTTCGACTGGATCGATGACGCTGCTGATTGGTCGGCCGAGAAGATGGCTGGCTATCCGGTTGTCATCCTGAGTAAGTCCAACAACACGTCTCAGGCAGACAAGACGCCCTGGATCACGCCAGCGGTGGAGCAAGCTTTCCACGACTTCGTCACGCAAGGGGGTGGGCTATTGGTCACGCACTCCGGCACGGTCGTGAAGGATACCGCGATCCTGCGCCCTCTCCTTGGCGGCGCTTTCGTGCAGCATCCGGCGCAGTGCCCGGTGGTCCACGAACCCAAGGCGGGGCATCCGTTGACCGTTGGCGTCGTTCCATTTACGGCAATGGACGAGCATTACCACATAGTGCTGGAGCCGGACGTCACCGATGTTTTCCTGACGACGACGTCCGAGCACAGCTCACAGCCTGGTGGTTGGACGCGCACGGAGGGGGTGGGGCGGGTCTGTGTGCTCACACCCGGGCACAACGTCGAGGTCTGGCTGGAGCCATCGTACCAGGTGCTGCTGGTCAATGCCCTGCGCTGGTGCGCAGGCGCCCTGTGAAGGGGGGAGTTGTCGCGTGAAGATCATTGCTGCAGACATCTGCGACATAGACCTCCATCCCTGGAAGCCTCCTATCATCCCGCGTTTGATCACTGACGAGGGGATCTATGGTCTGGGGGAGTTTCCCCTTGCCTATGGGACAGGCCGTCAGGCTGCTATCGCGATGACCAAGGAGATGGTCGAGCACTACGTGATCGGCGCTGATCCCATGCAGATCGAGGCGATGTGGCACACGCTCTTCCGGCGCACCTTCTGGGGACAGGGAGGTGGCCCCGTGGTCTATGGCGGGATCAGCACCATTGACGAAGCCCTCTGGGATATCAAGGGCAAGGCCCTCGGGCGGCCGATCTACGACCTGCTGGGGGGGTAAGGTGCGTGAGAGCATTCCGGTCTACGCCAATGGATGGTACAGCGGCGAGTGAGCTCCTGGCAACAACCGTGTGCCTGCGACGGTTGAGGAGTTCGGCGAGTTTGCGGCTCAGGTTGTGGCGCTGGGCTACAATGGCCTCAAGTTCAACCCCTTCTTTGCGCCTCGCGGCGAGAGACGCCCCGGCC
>JAKJAE010000179.1:0-3457 GCA_022707665.1 Chloroflexota bacterium | reverse complement strand
TGTGGCCATTATGGTCGAATGTCACGGTTGGTTCGGTCCTGCCTCGGCTATCGAGATGGGGCGCCGCCTGGTCGACCTGAATCCCTACTTCTATGAGGAACCGGTCGACGCGATGAACGTGGCCTGTATGAAGAAGGCTGCCGACAACGTGCCTCTCAAGATCGCTGCTGGCGAACGCTTGTACACGCGTTACGGCTTCCGCGAGTACATCGAGCAGCAGGCCATCGACATCCTGCAGCCCGACATCGGGATGGCGGGGGGGATCACCGAGGTGAAGAAGATCGCGGCCTATGCCGAAACCTACGACCTCTACGTGCAACCGCACAACTGTCACGGGCCGATCGCGACTGCTGCTGCGGCCCAGATCGATGCCTGCATCACCAACTTTCTCATCCAGGAGATGTTGCCCTTCCGCGAGCCCATCGCCTACGAACTGGTGAACGAGCCGCTCGATACACAGATCACGGATAGTGCGATGCCGGTGCCCGAGGGGCCGGGGCTTGGCGTCACGCTGAATGAGGAACTGGTAGCGCGCTGCCCGCGGATCAGAATCGGCGGGTAGCGCTGGGCATTCTGCGCATGCCGGGTCAGGCGCTCGGTAGCGAGGCCAAGCGCTCGGAAGTGGTTACCCGGTGTGCGGTAGGGAGGTGGCTATGGATACTCACGCATCGTTACTGGAGCTAGCGCCTGGCGCAGCAGGTCAGGCTCGAATCACCGCGATCCGGGCCGTCGCGCAGCGGCGTGGCGCGACACTGGTTCGCGTTGAGACGGATGCCGGCGTCTACGGCATCGGGCCGTGCCACGGGAGCGGACCGTTCGTGCGCGCTGTGATCAGCAGCCTGGAGGGTCCGCGTCTCCCGCACCTGAGCCTCATCGGTAAGGACCCGCTGGCCCTGGGCGTCCATTTCCACAACTTGATGTACGCCTACCCCCAGCGTGGTCGGGTGATCGGCGTTCTGAGCGCGATCGACATCGCGCTCTGGGACCTTGCAGGTAAGCTACTCGGTCGACCCGTTCACAGCCTGCTGGGTGGCCCCTTCCGCGACAGGATCAGGCTCTACTCTCATTGCCAGGGGGGTGACTTCTTGAGCAAGGCCGAGTGGCGCGACCGGGCGCGCGCGCTGCGCGAGGATCCCCGCGGCTTCACGGCCTACAAGATCGACATCCACCACGTGCTGGGTGTGCCGATGCAGCAGTTCAGCCCTGGCATTGGGCCTCGCGAGGCTCGAAACGTTGCCCGCGCGTACGAACTCGCCCGTGAGGCGCTCGGCGATGACATCGACATCATCGTCCACTGTCACAACGAGCTTGATCTTCCCAGCGCCATCAAAGTCGCCGAGGCGGTTGAGCCGATCAAGCCACTCTATCTGGAGGACCCCCTGGCGCCGGAGTTCTCGGATGCCTGGGTGGCGCTGCGTCGCACGACGCGTGTGCCGCTCATGGTGGGCGAGAACATCATCCTGGCAGAGGGGGCGCTGCCCTTCCTGCAGACTCAGGCGGTCGACTGCCTGCAGCCTGACCTGATCAACTGTGGTGGGATCACGGCTGCCAAGCGCATCGCGGACCTTGCCGCGCTCTACCGTATCCCTGTCTCCTGTCACAATGTCAGCGGCTACGTGCTCAACATGGCGTCACAGCAGTTCTCGGCGGCGATCTTCAACTGCCCTCTGATGGAGTGCACCCGGAACGCTGCTGACGCGCCCGAGGCGGTGGGCGAGAAGCTGGTCATCGAAGACGGCACTATGAAAGTGGCCTCGCGTCCGGGGCTCGGCCTGGAGCTCGACTTCGACTACCTCAAGACAAATCGGGCCGAAGGTGAACCGTGGTGGGACTGAGTCTGCACGACGTCCGGGTTTTGCCGTAAGCGTAGGTGTCTTCTCCCGTGCGATCAAGGAGGTGGTCCGATGAAGGTTACGGTGATTGGGGGTGGGTCGACCTATACGCCTGAGTTGATCAATGGCTTCCTGGCACGCGTCAGTAGCTTGCCTGTGTCCGAGCTCTGGCTGATGGACATCTCACAGGAGCGACTGGGCGTCGTCGGCGGATTTGCACAGCGCATGGTAGCAGCGAAGGGCCAGCCATTCGCGGTGCGCCTGACGACGGACCAGCGGGAAGCCATCCGAGGCGCGCGCTATGTCATCACCCAGCTCCGGGTTGGTGGGATGCGGGCGCGGCGCGAGGACGAATACCTCGGCAGGCGCCACGGTCTCATCGGTCAGGAGACCACCGGCGTTGGAGGGATGGCCAAGGCCCTGCGGACCATCCCTGTCATCCTGGAGATCGCCCGCACAATGCGCGAACTGGCCCCGGGCGCGCTCCTGATCAACTTCGCCAATCCTTCGGGCCTGGTGACCGAAGCGCTTGCGCGCTACGCGCCCGATGTTTCTTCGGTGGGGCTCTGCAACGCGGCGTTCAACGCCAAAATGGACATCCTCAAGGGATTGGAGGCTCGCTGGGGCCGCCCCATTGACCCGGCGAGTGCCTATCTCGACACCCTGGGGTTGAACCACCTCTCCTGGCACCGAGGTTTCGCTGTGGATGGGGATGATGTATGGCCCGAGGTGTTGGAGGCGTACCTGGCGACGCTCCGCGGCGAGGAAGAACCAGAGTGGGACCCTGCGCTCATCGAGGCCTTGGGAATGATTCCCAACTACTACCTGCAGTACTACTACCATACCGCGCACAAGCTGGCGGACCAGGAGACCTGGCCTCCGTCCCGGGCAGAGGCGGTGATGGCCATTGAGGGATCACTGCTGGCGGAATACGCCGAGCCGGACCGCTCTGAGCCCCCAGCCGATCTGATGGAGCGCGGTGGCGCCTATTACTCAACAGTCGCTACACAGCTTCTCAATGCACACCACAACGACCTTGGCGAGATCCACGTCGTCAATGTGGCGCATCACGGTGCCATCGATGGGTGGCCGGGCGAATGGGTTCTCGAGATGCCCTGCCGTGTGGGCAGCGGAGGGATCACACCTCTGCCCGTGTTGCCGTTGCCGCCAGTCTGCTTTGGACTGCTGGCGGCCGTCAAGTCCTATGAGATCCTCACGACGCAGGCGGCGGTCGAGGGTAATCGAAGGGCGGCGTACCAGGCGTTGCTCGTTCACCCGCTGGGACCGGCAGCCGACCGTGTGGGAGATGTGCTGGACGATCTGTTGGCCACCAACGCCGCCTATCTGCCGCAGTTCAAGTAGGGTTACACAGATCAGCTGACCGCTCTTGTCCACTGCAGGAGGCACAATGGCGCAATACTACCTGGGGATTGACATCGGGGGCACGAAGAGCCACGCCCTCATCGCTGACGAGCAAGGCCACGTCGTTGGATTCGGCGAATGTGGTGCGGGTAGCCACGAGGTGGTCGGCTGGGAGGGGTTGCGTGAGGCGCTTGAGACTGTCAGTGCCCAGGCGATGGTCTCGGCGGGGATCGATCGCCTGCGCCTGGCTGGTGTCGGCTATG
>JAKJAE010000178.1 GCA_022707665.1 Chloroflexota bacterium | reverse complement strand
GGGGCCGCACCAACGGTGTTGGGTGCATCTGTTGCGTGACTTGCACGCTCTGAAGGAAGCCTACGCGGAGACCCCTGCTGTGCTGACTTGGGCGGCGAGCGTGCGCGCCCTCTATGACGAGGGCACGCTGTGGCTGCAGGAGCACGTCACTCCCACGGACGGCGAGTGCCAGGAGCAGTATGACGACCTGCTCGCTCGCGCCCGGACCTTGGGCGAGCAGTATGCCCTGACCGACCATCCATGCCGCGCCTTGGCCAAACGCATCTTGCGGCATCAGGATGAGCTGTTCCAGTTCGTGCGCCATCCGGGGGTGCCCGCCGATAACAATCGGGCGGAGCGGGCGTTGCGTCCGCTGGTGATCATGCGTAAGATCAGTGGCGGGTCACGCTCCGACGAGGGCTCGAAAACGCGTCTCACTCTTTTCAGTCTTGTCAGCACCTGGACGGCACGCGGCCTCAATCCTTTCTCCCACTGCCTCTCTCTGCTGCAGTCCGCGGCCGCTCCCCCCTAACTCCTTTACCCTAACGCTGAACAGTTACGTTTTAACCATATCTTGACAGTATTCCATACCTATGGTACTCTCTTACTGAACCAGATATGTGTCTGTGCAGACAGTTGCTTCAACGGAGCTTGCACACCCTCTACCCGGTTCTCTGTCGATCCGTTCCTGGACGGGCAATCACCAGTATCGGAGGGCTGAAGCCATGGCGAGCAGGTCTCGAAACGAGCGGATGATTGAACGACTGCGGGAATTGCAGGCGAGCAGTATGGACGTAGAGGCGGCGGCGATCATCAGTGTGGACGGGCTGCCGATTGCGACTTCCCTTCCTCAGGGTGTCGAGGAAGATCGGGTTTCGGCAATGTCGGCTGCGATGCTGTCGTTGGGCGAGCGGATTGCCGGCGAACTCGGTCGTGGGCAGTTGGACGAGGTCTATGTTCGTGGCGAGAGAGGTTACGTCATCCTGCGTGCCGTGGGCCAGGATGCGGTGCTGACCGTCCTGGCGCGCCAGCAAGCGAAGCTGGGGTTGCTTTTCCTGGACATGCGCCGCGCTGCTGAGGAGTTCTCGCGCATTTTGTAGGCTCGGACCGAAGGAGGTCGACAATGGCTGATGCTCCGCAACCCAGCGGCTATTTCTACCCCTATCGTTTCGGGCTGATCCTATTCGATGCGCTAGAGGAGATCATGGGGCGCAATGGCCTCAATGCGATCCTCAATATGGCCGGCCTGCGCCAGTTCATCAGCGAACCTCCGCCCGACACGATGGAGAAGGGGTTCGACTTTGCCTATATCTCGGCGTTGAACGGGGCGCTCGAGGACATGTACGGTCCTCGAGGTGGTCGAGGGTTGCAACTGCGGTTGGGGCGCGTGTTGTTCGCGCGTGGTCTGTCCAATTTCGGCGCACTCGTCGGCGCCAGCGATCTTGCATTCAGGGTGCTGCCGCTCCAGACCAAGGTGCGGGTGGGTCTCCCGGCAGTGGCAAAGGTGTTCGACTCGCTGAGTGACCAGACATCGTATGTGCGGGATCCGGGCGGCGAGCAGTACAATTACATCATTGAGCGGTGCTCGATGTGTTGGGGACGGAGCGTGGAGCGCCCTGGCGGGTTTATCGCTGCGGGTATAATCGAGGAAGCGCTGCGTTGGATCAGTGGCGGGCGTACGTTCCGTGTGGACCAAGTCTCGTGCATGGGTATGGGACATGCCAACTGTACCTTTCAGGTGTACAAGGACCCCACTGATTAGGGCTGGGCCCCCAGCCTCTGTAAGAATACGATCAGGTGACCATGGGACTAACAAACGAACCGATGCAGGCTACTGCGGCTGGCGAACACCGTGAGGATCCGTGCCACATTCTCATCGTAGAAGATGAGGCCAGCACGGCAGAGATGCTGACGGCGTACTTTTCGTCGCTGGGCTATCAGGTATCACATGCCGGGTGGGGGCAGGATGCAGTGACGATGGCCACGCGTATCCAACCCGATCTGGTCGTTCTGGATATCCACCTCCCCGACATTGATGGGTATGAGGTCTGTCTGCGACTACGGAGCCAGCCCCGCACCGAGCACACACCCGTGATCTTTCTGACAGAGCGGCGTGAACGGGTCGATCGACTGACGGGCCTGGAGTTGGGAGCCGTTGACTACATCACCAAACCATTCGACGTGCAGGAGTTGCGCTTCCGCGTGCGCAATGCACTGCGTCGTAGTAGTCGTGAGACGTTGCTGCACCCCATCACGGGACTGCCCACGACGCTGCTCATCGAGGAAGAGCTTGCACGCGTGGCAAGCACCCCGGAGCTGGCCATGATCGGGGTCTCGATTGTGGGGCTGTCTGAGTTCAGCGAGGCCTATGGTTTCCTGACCCACGATGATGTGTTGCGTGCTGTTGCGTTGATCCTGCGCAACACAGCCACCGAGTCCATGGGGACCGATCTGTTCGTTGGGCAACTGGATCTTTATCAGTATGTGATCGTCACGCCCGCGGGGCAGGATGCTTACGTCGTGATCGGGCGTCTGGACGAGCGCCTTAATGAGGCGGCTTCGTTCTTCTACCCACACCGGGATTGGGAACGCGGCAAACGTGGCGACGGCGCGGAGATTCCCCGGTTGGAGTTTGACATCCGTCCCATTGACGCTGCAGCGTACGCCAACCCTGGAGGGCTCAATGCACTCCGGCAGGCGTTGGCTACGCCCAAGGCCTAGCATCGACCCCGCGGCAGAGAGTACCTGGAACGGGACCGTGTCCTTCACGGTCCCGTTTTCCATGGTACGGGCAGACGGTCACGCGCGGGCAGTTGCACGCAGCCGGTTAGGTGTTACGATGTCGCCGTGGCTCTTCACAGCAAGGTGTTATCTCCTTTGCAGCAACGCGAGACTCCCCAATGAACCTGCGCACCGCAGAGAAGCGCTTACGACGGCAGTGGCGTGATCTGTTAGCAGTGGGACTGCTGTTGGTCTTTCCCCTGTTGCTTTTCGCGCCGGTCTCCCTCGGCACCAAGACGTTACTTCCGGTCGACGTGTTGTTCACGTCGCAGCCGTTCCGCATGGGCGCGGCTGCCAGTGGGATCACCGACGTACAGAACCCGCTGTTGGCTGACCTGATCCTCGAGAACTACGTCTGGAAGCAACTGCTTGTCGATGCAGTCAAGGATCAGACGCTTCCCCTCTGGGATCCCTACCTGTTTACTGGGCACCCCTTCCTGGCAAACGGCCAGCACTCGGCGCTGTATCCCCTGACATGGGTGTTCCTGGTGATGCCGATCCCGCGGGCCTTTGGCGTGTTCATCGTGCTGCAGTTGGGGCTGGCCGGAGTCTGGATGTATGTGCTCGGACGCGTGATCAAGGCAGGCCCTTTGGGCTCATTGGTTGCCGGGATCGTGTTCCAGTTCAGCGGCTTCATGGTGGTCTCGGTTGTGCATCCGATGATCGTGGCAGGGGCCTCGTGGCTTCCGTTGTTGCTGGCCCTGGTCGAGTGCACGATTGGAAGGCGCCGTTTCTGGACGCAAGAGCGCGCTGTGCTGCCGTGGGCCTTGTTAGGTGCCATAGCGCTGGGCCTGCAGACGTTGGCGGGGCATCCTGAGACCACCTATTTCGTGCTCCTGGTCGTGGCGGGGTTCGCGGGGTGGCGCCTGATTCACAGGTCGCTTACGCTATCCAAGTCGATGCGGCGCTCCGAGGTATTATCCCCAGCCCTGGGGGTTGTCCTGATCGTGGTTCTGGGTCTGGTGTTGGGTGCCGTGCAGTTGTTGCCGTTCTATGAAGTTGCCCGCGATAGCTTCCGCCAGGGCGCGGTGACGCTGCAGCAGGTTCTGGGCTGGGCCTATCCTGTACGCCGGCTGATCACGTTCTTCATACCGAACTTCTATGGCAACCCGACCCACCGGACGCTGACGGATGTGTTCAGTGGACAGGAGATTCGCGCGGGCACGAGCGCCCTGGGTGATACGGTATCCTCCTTTGACTGGGGGATCAAGAACTACGTCGAGGGCGGTGCCTATCTGGGCATTCTGCCCCTGCTCCTGGCCGGCGTCGCCGTTCTCCGCCCTGGTGTGGCGGCAGGGGGTTCCGACGGCCCTGGTCTTCAGCGGAACCGTCTGGTTCGAGCGCTGCTCGGTTGGATTCGACAGCCTTACGTTCCATTGCTCGTCGCGTTGGCGACATTCTGCCTGGCCTGCATGTACGGGACGCCAGTCTACGCACTGGTCTACGTTCTCCCTTTTATGGGCCAGTCACATTCGCCGTTCCGTTGGGTCTTCCCCTTCACGGTGGCAGTAGCCGCGCTGGCGGGGCTTGGGGTCTCGGCCATCTCAACTGCCTGTCGCCAACGGTCCAGCAAGGGGATGGGCCAGGCGCTGCCGGCCCCGGTCTCGACCGACACCGGAAGGTCACCCGGCTCGCCCTTACAGCAACGTTCCCGGTTGCAGTCGCTCGTACTCCTTGGTGCGCCTATGGACGTGATCTCCGTGACCGCAGTTGCCGCGATCTGGGGAGGCTTCCTCACAGGCGTTGGGGTCCTGGCCAGTTTCCTGGCCTACGATGCCATCGAACCACTGGTGTCACGGGCATTCTGGTCTCTGGCACGCGCGGCCAACGTGTTCCCTGATGCCCGGGCGTTCTATTCCTATCTCGTGCCCGGGGTGCTGCGGTTTGCGGCGTTCCTGTTGAGCGCGGGCATCGTCTTGCGTGTGTCGAAGTGTCCTATCCACCTTCCACGTGTGCTGGGTCGGTTGCCTGTATGGAAGCCATTGGCAGTTATCGTTGTCCTGGTCGACCTGGTGCTGTTTGGTGCCGGGTTCAACCCGGCGGTCGCCCCTGCTTTGTTGGAGTACCAACCTCCGGTCGTCGATTTCCTGAAGCAGGATGGAGGGCTCTGGCGGCTCTCGACCTTTGACCCCGAGGGTCGGGGTACGCTGCCGCCGAACACGAGCGTGATCTATGGCTTGCAGGACGTGCGCGGCTACGACAGTCTGTTCTCGGCGCAGTATGCGCGTTATATGGGATGGATCGAGCCTCAGGGCATGTTGCCCTACAACCAGATCGCGCCCTTCCGAACCTATATCAGCCTGGACAGCCCGCTCACCGATTTGCTCAACGTGAAGTATGTCATCACCGAGCACGAGATCCCCTTGCCGAAGTATCGCCAGGTGTATCAGGACGAGGCTGTGAGGGTCTATGAGAACCTGGGGGTGGCACCGCGTGCTTTCACGTTACCGGTTGCGGCAACCGTGGAGGTCGCCGACGGCGAGGCTGTTGGCGAGGCCATCTTGACCTATGACCCGCGGCGGAAGCGAGGACAGGCCCAGCCGGTGACATTGGATCCGTGCCGGATGTCGCACAGGCCAACTCACCTGTGGCGCAAGAGATCACCCACTATGCACTCGACGAAGTCATGGTCGAGGTTGTCGTCGATGAGCCCGGGTGGCTGGTCCTGACGGACGCCTTCGCGCCAGGCTGGAAGGCTTTCGTCAGGTCACCCGGACGAGGGGAGGACGCGGAGACCGAAGTCGGGATATACCGTGTTGCAGGCAACTTCCGAGGTATACGTGTGGACGGCGCAGCGACCGTCCGGCTCAAGTACTCGCCGGACAGCGTAAAGGTCGGGGCCTTCTCGTCGTTCGTTGGGGGTATGGTCGTACTCTTCCTCGCGGTCGTCTGGCTCTGGCGTCTTGCCTACCAGGATCACGGAGATCAGAACACGGTTCAGCGCCTGGCGAAGAACAGCATCGTTCCCATTCTGCTGACTTTGTTCAACCGCGTGTTGGACTTTGCCTTTGCGGCGCTTATGATGCGCATTCTGGGTCCCAGCAGTGCTGGCGACTACTACTATGCGACCAAGATCTTCGTCTGGTTCGACATCCTGACGAACTTCGGGTTGAACACCTACCTCACGCGTGAGGTGTCTCGAGACCCCGAGCATGCACGCCGCTACTTGACCAATACGACACTGATTCGCCTCGGCTTGAGCGTTGCTGCAGTCCCAGTTCTGCTCGGTTTCCTGGGCGTCAGGCAGACGGTGATCGCCAGCATGACCTCGGCAGCCTCGTCGCAGGTCGTCCTGGCCATTGTCCTGTTGTACATCGGGCTCGTGCCCAACTCGATCTCCACCGGATTGACGGCCCTCTATTACGCGTACGAGAAGGCTGAGTATCCGGCAGCGATCACGACCG
>JAKJAE010000177.1 GCA_022707665.1 Chloroflexota bacterium | reverse complement strand
GCAACCAGCGGGGCCTCCGGACCGATGACGGTCAGGTCAACCGCGCGCTCACGCGCGAGCCGCGCCAGGCTGTCGATGTCCGTGGGGGGGACGGGGACGTTGGTCGCGATCTCCGCCGTTCCGCCGTTGCCCGGGGCGACGAGGACCTCGTCGACGTGGGGCGACTGCGCCAGCTTCCAGGCCAGGGCGTGTTCCCGGCCTCCCGAACCGATGACCAGAACCCGCATCTGCTGCTCCTTCCCGGCGCGGACTAGTAATCACCGTCGAAACAGGCCTGGCAGTGACCCACGCCGTTTCCTGGCACAGCGCTCCGCAATCCCTCGAGCGAGAGATAGGCCAGGCTATCGACGCCAATATGGCGCGCGATCTCGTCCGTCGACTGGTGAGCGGCGATCAGCTCGTCCTGCGAGGCCATGTCGACGCCCATGAAGCACGGGTAGCGGATGGGCGGGGAAGCCACCCGCATGTGGACCTCGCGCGCGCCAGCCTGGCGTAACAGGGCCACGATCGGGCCACTGGTCGTGCCGCGAACGATCGAGTCATCGACGAGGATGATGCGCTTGCCCGAAAGGTCGGGCAGTGGATTGTACTTCAAGGCCACCTTGCGCCGCCTCAACCGTTCGTCGGGCTGGATGAAGGTCCGCCCGATGTAGCGGTTCTTGATCAGGCCCTCGCCAAAGGGCACACCCGATTCATTGGAGTAACCGATCGCGTGAGCCGTAGCCGAGTCGGGCACGCCGATGACCATGTCGGCATCGATGGGATGCTCCTGGGCGAGGCGCGCGCCGAGTTTCCGCCGCACCCAGTGGACCGACCGGCCCTCGAGGAGCGAGTCAGGGCGCGCAAAGTAGACGTACTCGAAGATGCAGAGCGCTTGCCGCGGGCGCGCCGGCGTGCGCCAGGAGGTGACGCCGTCAGCGCCGAGGCGGATGATCTCTCCCGGCTCGATCTCGCGGACGAAGGTGGCGTCGATCGTGCTCAGCGCGCATGATTCGGACGCGACGACCCAGCCCGACCCGTTGACCCGTCCAATGCATAGCGGCCTGAACCCCCACGGGTCGCGCACGGCATAGACCGCATCGCGGGTGAGGATAGCGAGCGAATAGGCGCCCTCGGCCGTGCGCATGAAGTCCTGAATGCGCGCATCCCAGGTCTGTCCATCGGCGCCGGCAAGCATCTGTGTGATGACCTCGCTGTCGGAGGAAGAGGTGAGGCCGACGCCGCGCTGGAGAAGGTCGCGCCGCAGCGCCGGGGTATTGGTGAGATTTCCGTTGTGGGCGATGCCCAGGGGACCGAGGGCCGTCTCGATCAGATAAGGCTGGGCGTTGGTCAGGTGAACGCTGCTACCGGTCGTGGCGTAGCGGGTGTGGCCGATGCTCAGCGACCCGCGCAGGACCCCCAAGTTGTCCTCGTTGAAGACCTGTGAGACAAGGCCCAGGCCCTTGTGGATGTGGGCGATGCCGCGCTCGACCGTGCAGATGCCCGCGCTCTCCTGCCCGCGGTGCTGGAGCGCGTAGAGCGCGAAGAAGGTCATCCGCGCGACGTCCATGCCGGGTGCGTAAACCCCACACACTCCGCAGGCTTCTCGCGCCTTTCGATCGTCCGTCGCGTCGAATGATGCGTGAGGCTCTTGCCCCGTGATTGTGATCACCGATCCTCGCGATCTGCAGCGGACAACCGCTCGACCTGGTCAGCCTGGAGGCCGCGCACCCGCGCCGCGATCTCGGGCTCGGCGAGCCCGAGTATCTTCGCCGCCAGAAGCGCGGCGTTCTTTGGGTCGAGGACGACAGCCGGGGCGACCCCCGATGGCACCCGGAGCGATGAGTAGACGTCGGCGCCGCCAAAGGCCTCGGACGGCGGCGGGCAGGCGATGACCGGCGCTGCGACCGCCGCGTCGACCATGCCGCTCAGGGCGTTGCTGCGACCCGCGACGGTCACGTAGACGTGCGGGCCTGGCTCGGCTTCGTAGACAGCGAGCATGTCGAGCAGCGCCCGCGGCGTCTTGTGGGCCGAGGAGATGCGCACGACCCAGGGAATGCCCAGGGCATCGAGCGCTTCCGTGATCTGCGATGCGAAGCCGCGGTCAGACGGCGATCCCATGATGATGATGACGTGCACTGAATCTACCTCCGAATCCTTGGTTGACCTGATGGATCAGGGAGAGGTCGAACTGCCCAGTTCGATCTACGCGGATGCGAGAAACGAGGCCAGGACCGACGCGATGCGCGGCCCGGCAGGATAGGGGCCAGGAACGAACGCCCTGCCGGTGAGACCCTCGTAGAGGGCAATGTAGCGGCGCGCGGCCTCAGCCATCACGGCTGTGGGCAGCTCCGGGCGTGGCCCATCGCCCCGGTACCCTTGCTGTGCGTACCAGAGGCGTACGTACTCCTTGTCCCACTGGTCGGGCTGGGCCGCCTTCATCGTGTCGGCACGCCAGAAGCGGCTGGAGTCGGGCGTGTGCACCTCGTCGATGAGGACCAGCGTGCCATCGGGGGCCCATCCGAATTCGTACTTGGTATCCACCAGACAGAAACCGGCTGCGCTCGCAACCGCCTGACCCCGGCGGAAGATTGCCAGGGCTGCCTCCTGGACTGCGTCCCACGTCTTCGCGTCGAGCAGCCCTCGCTCGACGACCTCGGCGCAGGTGAGGCGCTCATCGTGCTCGCCGGGGCCGGCTTTTGTGGTGGGCGTGATGATCGGTTCGGGCAACGGGTCGTTCTTCTGGAGCCCGTCGGGGAAGCTGTAGCCGTAGATCTCGCGCTGGCCCTCGGCGTAGAGCGTCCAGAGCGCGGTCCGGGTCGAGCCGGTGATGTAGCCGCGGACGATCACCTCGACCGGCAACGGGCGGCAAGACTGTACGAGGCTCACGTTGGGATCGGGCACATCGAGGAGAGCGTTGGGGATGACCCCGGCGGTCTGTTCGAACCAGAAGGCGCTCAGCTCGTTGAGCACCTGGCCCTTGTAGGGCAGGGCCGCCAGCACGACATCAAAGGCCGAGAGTCGGTCGGTCGTGACGAAGAGCCGTCGCGCGCCCGGGAGCGCGAACGATTCGCGGACCTTGCCGCTGGTGTGGTCGTAGGGCCAGTCTACAGCGAGGTCGAGCAGCGCCTCGGGTATCCTTGCTTCCAGGGTTGCCAGGTCAATCATCGGGTCTCCTTCTCGCCGGGACGCCGTCGCAACGCATCCCGCCTCACTCTTGTCGTTTCGGGCGGAGCTGCGATCCGCCTCCAGAGCGCCACATCACAACCGGGCCGCGTAAGCAATGCCCCGCTCAAAGAGCACCAATCCCGAATTCCCGCTCTCCCCCCGACTCCTGCGTGGATGCTGCAAGGGGCTGATGTGATCTTCGGGGTGCGGCATCAGGCCGAAGACAGTGCCTGCCGCGTTACAGACGCCGGCGATGTTGGCCGTGGAGCCGTTGGGGTTGGCGGGATAACCCACTGGATCCCCATTGGGCGTTGCATAGGTCAGGGCAATCTGCCCGGAGGCCCGGAGCGCGTCAAGGGCTGCCTCGTCGCGCGGCACGAACCGTCCCTCGCCGTGGGCCACCGGACAGACAACCGGGTCGGTAAGCCCGCGCGTGAAGACGCAGGGGCTGTCGGCGTTGGGCGCCAGCCAAACCCACCGACACTCGAAGCGATTCGAGGCATTGCGGGTGAGGGTCGCGCGCGCGTGGCCATCGGCAGGGCCGGGCAGCCACCCGCTCTTCACCAGGGCCTGGAAGCCATTGCAGATCCCGATGACGGGCTTCCCTGCTGCGACGAAGGTCACCAGCTCATCCTGGAAGAGCCAACGCAGGTCGGCTGCCAGCAGCCGTCCAGCGCCGAGGGCGTCGCCATAGGAGAAGCCCCCGGGCAACACGAGCATCGCGGCCTCGTGCAACCGGGCCGGGCGCTCCCGGAGCTCGTTCACGTGCAGGGTCGTGGCCTTGCCGCCGGCAGCCTCGATCGCATGGGCAGCGTCGCCGTCACGGTTGGTGCCGGTGGCCATCAGGATCAGGACAGGTGGGGGTGTCATGGGACGGGCGCCTCCCTTCGCGGGCTCACAGGATGTCACCGGACTGCCAGGTCCGGGCGAGCGTCTCGACGTCAAGCGCCACCAGCCCCTCGCCCGCGAACCCCGAGATCGTGAGCGTCGCATCGTCCGTCACCTGCCCGACGCAGGCGCAGGGGATACCCGCGAGCACGGCTTCGAAGGCCGGAGCTTCCTCGTCCGCCACCTCGACGAGGAAGCGGGTGCTGCTCTCGGAGAGAAGGGCGCTCGCAGCCGTCGTGACCTCGGCTGAACGGGGCAGCGACCTGAGGTCGAGCGCCGCGCCAAGCCTGCCGCCAATCGCCATCTCGGCGACCGCGACCGCCAGGCCGCCCTCCGACAAATCGTGCACGGCCTGGACGATTCCGGAGGCGATCGCCCGGTGAAGGGCGCGCAGCGTCCGCAGCGCGTCCGGAACGGGCGCCGGTGGGTGGCCCCCCAGGGCGCCGTGCAGCCGTCCGTAGAGGGAGCCACCCAACTCCTCGCGTGTCTCGCCGACGGCGTAGAGCCGGCTGCCGGGGCGCTTCAGGTCCATCGTCGCCGTCCGCGCCACGTCGGGCACGAGGCCGAGCGACGAAATGAGCAGGGTGGGGGGAATGGTCCGCTTCTGTCCGGCGGCATCGACGAACTCGTTGTTGAGGCTGTCCTTGCCGGAGATGAAGGGAGTGCCATAGGCCAGAGCTGCATCGTGGCACCCCTGCGTCGCTCGAACCAGGCTGCCCAGACGATCAGGAAGGGCCGGGTTGCCCCAGCAGAAGTTGTCGAGCAGCGCCACCCGGTCAGGGTCGGCCCCGACGCAGACAACGTTACGCAGCGCTTCGTCGATGACGGCCCAGGCCATCGCGTAGGGGTCGACCGCGCCATAGTGGGGGTTGATGCCGCAGCCGAGGGCGATGCCGTGCTGGCCTGTTGCCATCTGCGGCTTCAGCACGGCGGCATCGGAAGGGCCGTCGTCCACGACACCGACCAGGGGTTTGACGACGGTGGCGCCCTGCACCTCGTGGTCGTAGCGCCGAATGACGGCTTCCTTGCTCGCCACATCGGGGTGTGCCAACATCCGCAGGAGCGTGGCGGCCAGGTCCTCATCGGGAGGCGTCGCCGGTGCCGGAAGATCCGCCGGCTGCCATTCAGCCCGGAGGGTAAGGCGCGGCCAACCCTCGTGGACGAGATCCATCGCCAGATCGGCGACGATCGTGTCGCCATAGCGGACGCGCAGGCGATGGTCACCCGTGAAACGTCCGATGACGGTCCACTCGACGTCGTAGGTTGCGCAGATCGCGCCCAGTCGCGGGAGCGCAGCCTCAGGGACAGCTAACACCATGCGCTCCTGGGCTTCCGAGAGCCAGATCTCCCACGGGCGCAGGCCGGGGTACTTGAGGGGTACGTCACGCAGGTCGACATCGACCCCTACGTCCTTGCCGATCTCGCCTACGGCGGAGGAGAAGCCGCCCGCGCCGCAGTCGGTGATTGCGGTATAGAGCCCCTCGTCGCGCGCCTGCATGATCGCGTCGAGCACGGCCTTCTCCGTGATCGGATCGCCAATCTGCACGACGCTGCCCACGGTGGCGCCCGTCTCGTGCGTCAGCTCCGCCGAGGAGAAGGTGGCCCCATGCAGGCCGTCGCGCCCGGTGCGCCCCCCCAGGGCCACGATGCAGTCGCCAGGCTGTGGATCGGTGCGGTGGGTTCCCCTGGGTGCAATCCCGACGCAGCCACAGTAGACGAGGGGATTGGCGACATAGCCCGGGTCATAGAGGATCGCGCCGCTGACCGTCGGGATGCCCATCTTGTTACCATAGTCCTCGATGCCCGCGACGACGCCCCGGGCGATGCGCCGGGGGTGGAGGGTGCCGCCGGGGACGTCGGCTTCGGCCATATCCAGGGGGGCAAAGCAGAGAACGTCGGTCGCTGCGATCGGGCGGGCCGAGACGCCGATGACGTCGCGGATGACGCCCCCCGTGCCGGTGTTCGCGCCACCGAAGGGCTCCAGTGCCGAGGGGTGGTTGTGGGTCTCGACCTTGAACGAGATCTCGTAGGTGTCGTCGAAGTCGACGATGCCGGCATTATCGACGAAGGCGGAGCGCACCCAGGGCCGGGCTAACCGCTCAGTCGCCGCCCGCAGATAGGTGCCGATCAGGCCCGGGA
>JAKJAE010000176.1 GCA_022707665.1 Chloroflexota bacterium | reverse complement strand
TCAACCATGGTTTTATCCCGCCAGCGCAGTACCGCACAACGGAGCGCTACATCGCCTATACCGATGCGTTCTCGCGAAATGGCTATATGCTCCTGCGGCCTGACTACCGGGGCAACGGGTTCTCCGAAGGAATCCCCGCCAACTCCTATGCATCGCCCGCCTACACCGTAGATGTCCTCAACGCGATGGCGTCGGTGATGGCGCACCCGGATGCAGACCCGAACCGGGTGGGCATGTGGGGACACAATCAAGGCTGGCGTGATCTGGGCCGGCGTGACGGCGCCCTATCCGATGATCATCCAGCGATGGGCCGAACGGTGGGCAGATCGCCGACGATTGAGCGCCATAGGACTCTGGCTTGAGGATAACCCGGTGTTGGCGCCGTGGGTCTTGGCGGGGGTTGCCCTGGTGCTCAACGCTGCCGTGTTGCTGGTTGCGCGCAACCTGATCGCCCGAGGCCTCGTCTACCTGGCCCAACGGTCGAAGACCCGTGTTGATGACATCCTGGTGAAGCATATGCGGCCCTATCGTTTTGCATGGCTGGTGCCGCTCCTGCTGACATATTTCCTGGCGACGTGGGTTCCCCAATGGACCGAAACGGCACAGACCCTTCAAGGTGCAGAACTGGGACAACACGATCACGGTCGTGCCGACGCACAAGCTACTCGATACACCCTGCCGCAACTGGCGAGGAATGACCGAGAGTGGGGGCCGCCGGATCAAGCGCGCCCTGCACGTCGATCTCACCAGCATCGCATTCTGCAATTCGGAGATGATCGAGCGCTTCCGGAAGATCGGCCTGATCCAGGACTATGTGGAGCAACGTATTGCTGATGTGGTGGCGCGTGGCGGTCGTGATGATGCGTGCACCCGGGATGTATGTGCCGAGCACGAGCTGACGAACGTGGGTGTGTTTCGAGTGTACATAAGTGCCTATCTGAAGAGTCGTGCCGATGTCCACCAGGAAGGCGACATGGCGTTTCTCATACGACAGCTCGATCCTGGACCGATGGGACTTCCCCTTGAGGTCTACGCGTTCACCAAGACGACGGCGTGGGGCTCATATGAGGCAATCCAGGCCGAGATCTTCGAGCATCTGGTCGCTGCCGCACCGGCATTTGGCCTGCGGGTCTTCCAGCAGCCTACGGGCACGGACTTCCGCGTTCTGGCAGCGGTTGCCTGACCAAGCCGACGAAGTGCCGGGCAGGCCTGGGGCGAGCTGCCAGAGCGGTTCTGGCAGTTTCAGGTTCGTGGTGTACACTCGGCTTAGCTCACTAGGCGGGAGGCGGCAGCATGAACCTGTTTGAGGGCTGTCACGGGCGGCAGCTGGCGGATGGACTGGCATGGCTTGAGGAGCCGCCGGACTGGCGCTTCGACATTGAAGGCCTGCACATCGTGCCCTGGGCAAAGACGGACTTCTTCCGCCCCTATCAGGGAACACTGAAGGACAATGCATGCCTGTTGTACACTGAGGTGACGGGGGACTTCACCGCCGTGACCCACGCGCGCGCCGAGTTGGTGGGTTTCGGCGATGCGGCGGCCCTGACCGTCCGAACTGCCCCAGCACAGTGGGCCAAACTCTGCCTGGAGCGCAGCCCCATCGGTGATATCTCCGTGGTATCGGTGGTGACCAACCCGTGGTCGGATGACGCCAACAACGAAGTACTCCCCGGTCCCGAGTGCGCCTTGCGGATCACGCGCCACGGTGATGTGTTCGGCATGCACTACAGTCTGGACGGCAAGGGGTGGCGTTTTGTGCGCACGTTTGGCCTTGCGATGCCGGAGACAGTTATGGTCGGTGTCCACGCACAAGCTCCTTTTGTGGGTGGTTGTCACGCAACGTTCTCGTGTTTTGAGCTGAGTCCCCAGCCTGTCATGGACTTCCGTTCCGGAGAATGACAATCCGGTTTCGAGATTTCGATGCGCCGATGGTGTTCCCTACACAATCCAGGAGGATCAGGAATGTCAGAGACAACGAAGAAGGTTCCTATTGGCCTGCAGCTCTACTCTGTACGGGATGAGGTCACCAAGGACTTGCCCTTTGCATTTGAGTCGATAGCGAAGATCGGTTACGCAGGCGTCGAGCCCTATGGCTATGACGGGGAGAAGCTCGAATGGATGGGCTGGGAGCCTCATCAGATGCGCACGGTGCTGGATGACAACGGCCTGGCCTGTTGTGGGATGCACGTGCGAACTGAGGCACTGATGGGTGAGAAGCTCCAGCGCACGGTCGAGCTCAACCAGATCCTGGGCAGTCATTTCCTTATCATTGCGGCCGACCAGGCCCGGATGAGCTCTGTTGACCGGATCATGGAACTGGCTGACATCCTCGATCGTACAGCGGAGACGCTCAAGCCGCTCGGGATGTGGACGGGATACCATGCCCACCCCTTTGACTTTGTGCACTTCGGTAGTGAGACGGCCTGGGAGATCCTTTTCAGCAACACCTGCGCCGACGTCGTGATGCAGATGGACAACGGCAACTGTGCCAACGGTGACGGCGATCCGAATGGAATCCTGCGGAAGTTCCCGGGGCGCGGGCGAACGCTGCACATCAAGGACTACGGCGCCGGTCCAGATGCCGTCATTGGTGAAGGGCTAGCGAACTGGGATGAATTCTTCGAGATCGCGGAGACGCTCCACCACCCGGAATGGTACGTGGTTGAGGAAGGCACCGGAACCGGTTTCGATATCCCGCGGCGGAGCCTGGCAGCCCTTCGGCGGATGGGCAAGTAGAGGAATACCTCTCTCAGCGGCCCGGAGAAGCTTTCCGATCGTCACGAGACCGGATCGGCCTGGAGTTGTGCGCCGATCCGGCCTCATGTGTGCGCCATGCCTCTATAGTGCACCGCGAAGTAGCCTGGCCTTCTGTTCCATATAGTGCCGGAAGTTGGCCCAGCTTACGTCCGGTGGGACCGTGTGGTCGATGATGGGAATGTACCCTCCCTCTTCGACCAGCGGAGCCAGCGTGAGCAGGTGAGCATCGATGGCCTGGGGACCCCGGGCGAGAACACGTTTGTCGACACCCCCCCAAAGCCGCAGTGATCTGCCAAACTGCTTGCGGAGGCGGACAGGATCCTGGTCTGCCGCGCGTTCCAGCGGCCATACGATGTCGACCCCGGCCTCCATCAGCAGCGGTATCAGGCGCTCGGGGTTGCCATCGGTATCGACGGCGACGTAGCGCACGCCAAGGGACTTATAGAAGTCGACGACACGCTTCATGCGGGGAAAGATGAACTCCCTGTAGGTGCGCGGGCTGAGGAGTGGCCCGGTCTTCATCGCCATATCCTCGTTGAGGCAGATGTAGTCCACGGTCGTCCGTTCGAGGACCGGGCGCGCCCCCTCGATCAGAAACTCGGCGTGGTGTTCCATAATGTCGTGGACGAGGGCTGGCTGGTCATACCAGGCATAGGAGAGCCCCTCGGTACCCATGAGTTCACGCGCCCACCAGTAGAAGCCCAGTGTGGTGCAGTTGGGGCCAAAGACCAGGGGGTGTTTGCGCCGGCGCCAACCCTCGACGCGGAAGATGTCCCAGTTGGGCTCATAGCGCTGCGGGCTGGTGGGGTCAAAGCGCTTCTTGACCTCTCTCCAATCCGCCATTGTGTGCACCGGGAAGTCGATGAACTCGTCCATTGAGGCGCGGGTGCCATGTGCGCTGCCTTCCTTGAGTCCCTTGCGAACCATGCCCTTCTCGTCGCGATAGGTGATGGTGCGGTCATCCTCAGTGAAGACCTCAACCTCAAACCTGGGCAGGGGGTCCCCACAGAAGTAAATGAACTCCTTGGGATCCATCCCCAGCGTTGCCTCGCCAGCGAACCAGTTCCAGTGTAGTGAGGTCGGGTCGAGCCCCTCGGCCTCCCAGCGATCCAGGGTCTGGCCCCAAACGCCAAGCTCCCAGTTGGGCACGGCATCGACGGGTTGGTACTCCATAGCTGCGATGAAGCGTTCTCGGTGGTCCATCTTCCCTCTATGTGTATGGGCTGGCAGGGGCTTGGTGATCAGCGAAAAGGGAGCTTTCGAGGTTATTTCCTTTTCCCGACTCATCCGTGACGCGCCGCATGGCCGCATTATAGCGGGGGTCCAGTCAGCCGCGATTGTGGGACGGATACTGACGCCTATACTTGGCGGTGGGGGCTTCTGAGGGTACTTTGACCGCTCTCTGGAAGGAGGCGCACACAATGGGGACACGCAGAATCTTGTTCTTGCCTCGAACGAGCCTTAGCCGGGATATCCTATCGGGCCGTGCTCGGGCGACGCTCGAGAGCTTGGGGGAGGTCGTGTGGAATGAGACGGACCATGATCTCACCGCAGAGGAGCTGGCTGCTCTGTTGCCCGGAGCCGACGCCGTGGTGACTTCATGGGGATCGCCAGCCTTCACTCCCGAGTTGCTTTCTTCGGCCGACCGGCTGAGGATCGTGGGGCATGCTGCCGGGAGTGTGAAGCATCTGATGCCGAAAGAGGGGTACGATCGCGGTATCGTGGTGTTGAGCGCCGCCGCCGTCATCGCAGACTCCGTGGCCGAGTATACACTCTGGGCGATGCTCAGCACGCAACGCGATCTGTACCGGTACGAGACCCTGATGAAACGGGACCGGAGGTGGTCCAAGAGTCAGGGCTATGCTCACGAGCTGTACCATAAGCGGATTGGCATTGTGTCGGCGAGCATGGTCGGGCGACGCGTCATCGGGTTGCTCAAGCCCTTTCATTGCGACATCGCCGTCTATGACCCCTATTTGAGTGATGCAGAGGCGAGTGCTCTGGGTGTGCGGCGCGTCGAACTGATGGCACTGTTTGCGGAGAGCGACATCGTGTCAGTTCACGCGCCGGTCACACCCGAGACCCGCGAGCTGATCGGGCCGGCTCATTTCCAGGCGATGCGGGACGGTGCTCTGTTCATCAACACGGCGCGCGCATGGATCGTGGATCAGGTAGCTATGAAGGCAGAGCTGGCGTCCGGACGCATCCGCGCCGTGCTGGATGTTTTTGACAAGGAACCTCTGCCGGAGGCGGATGCCCTTCGTGATCTCGACAACGTCTTCCTCACACCACACGTGTCGGGTCACACGACGGAGTCCCGGATGCGCCTCGTCGAGGCGGTGGCCGACGACATGGCGCGGTTCTTCTCCGGTGAAGCGTTACGCCTGGCGGTGACGTGGGACCGCTTGCGGATCATGGCCTGACTTTCAGGGTTGACTGTGGCTAGCCAGATACTTCACAGAAGAAGGAGCAGAGTCGATCGCTATGGGAATTGTCTACTCAGTCTTCACGAAACCGTGGAAAACGATTGAACTGGCACGGCTGGGTGCGTTTGTCAGCGGACTCGGGTTCGATGGAATCGAGTTGCCGGTACGTCCGGGGTACCAGGTCGAACCTGAGACCGTCGCCACCCTGCCCAAAGCTGCGCGCGTTCTCGGCGAGTTCGGTGTCAAGATCCTGAGCGTTGCTGGCCCGACGGATGAGGCGACGATGGCTGCCTGTGCCGAGGCTGGCGTGCCCACGATCCGGGTGATGGCGCCGGTTGAGAAGGGCGAATCGTACATCGAGGCCGAGATGCGCTACCGGCGAACCTACGATGCGTTGCTGCCCCTGTTGGACAAACACGGCGTCCAATTGGGCGTGCAGAACCACAACGGGCGGTTTGTGGCAAATGCTGTCGGGCTCAAGCGACTGCTCGAAGGCTACGATCCGAAGTTCCTCGGTGCCGTGTGGGATGCGGCTCATGAGGCAATCAACGGCAACGAGCCCGACCTGGCATTGGATGCCGTGTGGTCGCACCTTTGCATGGTCAATCTCAAGAACGCGTACTGGCGGCGTACGAGTGGTCCGGAAGCCGATATGGCCACGTGGCAGGTCTATTGGACGACGGGTCCACAGGGCAAGGCGTCCTGGTCGCGAGTTGTCGATGAGCTGAAGGCGCGAGGGTACGCCGGCGTCATCTGCCTCACGGCCGAGTACAGCGATGAGGAGGCCGTGGACCGGCTTATCGCCAGGGATATCGCGTTTGCGAAAGGGCTCTTCGCGTGAACCGGGGGGACGCCGCAATGGACGGGAGCAAGGTTGGCCGGGAGAGTGATAACGCCCGTAACGTTCGTGCCGATGGCGACATGATCGCTGCCCGCAACGTCCGCGTTGCCCGCAACGTCCGCGTTGCCCGCAACGTCCGCGTTGCCCGCAACGTCCGCGTTGCCC
>JAKJAE010000175.1:404-6202 GCA_022707665.1 Chloroflexota bacterium | reverse complement strand
AGCATCTATGGGCGGTGGCTGGAGCGGAGTGGCCAGCGCCCGGAGGGCTACCTGGGGCGTTCGGCGGCAGACCTGTTCGGCGCGGAAGCGGCCCGGGCCCACGAAGAGGCCAACCTGCAGGCGCTCGAGGGACGTTCCGTCGTCTACGAGTGGTCGATTCCGCAGGGCGACGCGACGCGGTACTATCAGACCTCGCTGGCTCCGCTGGTGGACGCCGATGGTACCGTGACCGGCATCGTGGGCATTGGCCGCGACATCACCCAGCTCAAGCGCGTGGAGACTGCTCTCCGTGAGAGCGAGGCGCGCTATCGCAGCTTGTTCCAGAACAACCACGCCACGATGCTCCTTATCGACCCCGACGGCGGGCAAATCGTGGATGCGAATCCCGCAGCCGAGCGCTACTACGGTTGGTCGCGCGATGCCCTGTGTGGCATGCTGATCAGTGACATCAACGTGCTCTCGAAGGCTGAGGTGCAGGCGGAGATGGATCTGGCGCGCGCGGAGAAGCGCAACCATTTCATTTTCCGTCACCGTCGTGCCGATGGCGAGATTCGCGATGTCGAGGTCTACAGCGGGCCGATCAGGCTGGGCGATCGCGCGTTGCTCTACTCAATCATCCACGACATCACAGACCGGCGGCGGGTGGAGCGCGACCTTCTGGCGTGGCAGGATCTGCTCCAGGCCATCATCAAGCATGCTCCCAGCTCGATCTGCGTGCTCGACCGCGAGCTCCGCTACGTCTACGTCAGCGACCGGTTCATCGAGGACTACCGGTTGCCCGACCGGGACTTGATTGGCAAGCGGCACTACGATGTGTTTCCCGATATCCCTGAGCGCTGGCGCGAAGTCCACCGGCGTGTGCTGGAAGGCGAGACGATCGGCGAGAAAGAGGACTCGTTTTTGCGGGCCGATGGCACGGTGGACTGGGTGCGCTGGGAGTGTCGTCCGTGGCACCTGGCCGGTGGTGAGGTCGCGGGCATTGTGCTCTCTACCGAGGTGATCGCCGAGCGGAAGCAGGCCGAGATGGCCCTGCGAACGCTCAACGCCCGGCTCGAGCAGCGCGTGGCGGAGCGGACTGCAGAACTCGAGGCGGCAAATCAGGAGCTCGAAGCATTCGCCTATTCGGTATCGCACGATCTGCGAGCGCCACTACGGGCGATGGATAGTTTCAGCGCTGCGCTCGTTGCGCAGCACTCGGAGAACCTGGACGGAGTGGCGCAGCACTACCTCGAGCGCATCCGGATGGCCTCGCAGCGCATGGCCACGCTGATCCAGGATCTGCTCGATCTGTCACGGGTCACGCGCCAAGAGATGGTGCGCGAGCGCGTCGATCTGAGCGCCCTGGCGGGTGAGATGGTCTCCGATCTGCGCGGGCGCGATCCCGATCGAGCTGCCGAGATCACCATCGCCGACGGTCTCACCGTGGAGGGCGATCGGCACCTCTGGCGCATCGCTCTGCAGAACCTGCTCGAAAACGCGTGGAAGTTCACGGCGACCAACCCCAACGCACGAATCGAGCTGGGGGCCATGCGCCCCGACGGCGTGCGCCCCGACGGCGTGCGCCCCGGAGGGACCGTCTTCTACGTGCGCGACAACGGCGTGGGGTTCGACATGGCTTACGCCGGCAAGCTGTTCAACCCTTTTCAGCGTCTGCACGCCACCGATGCATTCCCCGGGACGGGTATCGGCCTCGTCACCGTGCGGCGCATCGTCACGCGGCACGGCGGGCGCGTGTGGGCCGAAGCCGAGGAAGGCAGAGGGGCCACGTTCTATTTCACCGCGGGAGGGGAGGCGTGAGGGAGAAGGTCATCTTGCTGGTCGAGGACAACCCCGACGATGAGGAGCTGACGATCCTGGCATTGGCCCGGAGCAAGGTAACCAACCGCGTCGTCGTCGTTCGCGATGGCGCCGAGGCACTGGCCTACCTCTTTCGAACCGGCGGCTACGACCAGCGCCCTGCCGATGAGGAGCCCGTCATCGTGCTCCTGGACCTCAAGCTGCCCAAGCTCACGGGGCTGGAGGTGCTGGAGCGCATGCGCGCCGACCCCCGCACTGCGCTGCTTCCCGTCGTCGTCCTGACCTCCTCAAGTGAGGAAGATGACATCGTGGCGAGCTATCGTCTGGGTGCCAACAGCTACGTGCGCAAGCCCGTGGCGTTCAACCAGTTTGTCGAGGCCGTCGGGCGACTGGGAATCTACTGGTTGATGTTGAACGAGCCTCCGGCCCCCGGCTTTGCGTGAGGCCCGGCCGCAGGCCGGATCGTCATTCGAGGGAGGATCACGGATGGGCACGTTCCTGCGCGCGTTGATTGTCGAGGATACACCTGACGACGCAGAGCTTGTCGCCATGCGACTGAAGTCGGAGGGGTTCGACGTCAGTTGGGAGTGCGTGGAGAGGGAGAGCGACTACCTGGACGCCCTGGCGAGCGGCCCCGATATCATTCTGGCGGATTGGTCGTTGCCCCAGTTCAGCGGACAGCGTGCACTGGAGCTGATGCACGAGCGTGGCCTCGACATCCCCTTCATCATCGTGTCGGGCAGCGTGGGTGAAGAGGCCGCCATCGAGGCGATGCGCCACGGCGCGCACGACTACGTGCTCAAGGATCGCCCCACACGGCTGGGGCAGTCGGTCCACCGTGTGCTGGAGGAACACCGGGTGCGCCAGGAGCGCTACCAGGCTGTGGTGGCGCTGCAGGCGTCGGAGCGGCGCTACCGGATGCTGTTCGAGGGCGTGTCGGAGATCATTTTCGGCCTATCGGCGGCCGGCACTTTCGCGATGCTCAACCCCTTCTTCGAGCGTCTCACCGGCTGGCCGGTAGCTGAGTGGATCGGGCGCCCGTTTCTGGATCTGGTGCATCCTGATGACCACGCTGCGGTCCGCGAGGCCTGGGTGCGTTTGCATGCAGGTGAGCCCACGCGTTACCCCGAACTGCGGATCCTGACGCGCTCGGGGGCGACTGCCGCAATGGACATCGTGGCTGCGGTCCGGCTGTTCGACGATCCGGGGATCGACGTCATCGGCTTTGCTCACGACGTCACTGCGCGCGTTCGCGCTCAGGAGGAGGCGCGAGGCCGGTACGCGGAGCTGGAGTTGCTCCACCGTACGAGCGAGCGGCTGCTGGCGGTCACGCTCGATCCCGAGCAGATCTACCTCACGGTTCACGAGGCGGTGGCGCAGTTGATGCCGTGCGACGTGTTTGCCATTGTGCTGGCCAATCCTGCAGAGGATGTGCTCCACGCCGTCTACCTCGCCGACGGCGAGGGCCGGTGGCCCCCGCGTGATGTGCCCTCGGATGGGCTCTGCGGCTACGTCATGGCACGCAGCGGGGTGGTGCAGATCGACGACCTCGCGACCGACCAGCCGTTCGTGGTCCGTTACTTCGGGTCGACAAGGAAAGTGCGCTCGATTCTTGCCGTGCCTATCGGGGGTGACGGAGACATCGTGGGTATGATCTCGACACAGGCCTATGAGCCTAGCGCATTCGATGCGCGCCACCGGTTGTTGCTCGAGACGATCGCGGCGCAGTTCGCGGCGACGGTCCGCAACGCGACGCTGTTCCAACAGGAGCAGGCCCGGCTCCACGAACTGGCGTTGGTGAGTTCGGTGAGCGCGGCTCTGCGTACTGCGTCCACACGTGCCGAGATGCCCGCGGTGATCCTCGACCAGTTGCTGAAGCTGCTCTCCGTGGAGGGGGCGACGTTCGAGGTCCTGGATCCGGCCACCGGTGACGTGGAGGTGGAGCTGGGGCGCGGGATCTGGGCCAGCATGACGGGCACGCGAATCCCTGCCGGGAAGGGCCTGGCTGCAGGCGTCTTGGCCACCGGCAAGCCCTACCTGAACAACGAGGCCAGAGTGGATGCGGCTCTGTTTGCGCCCGAGCTCTTCGGCGACTGCCGGGCTGCTGTGGGCGTGGCCATGGTCGCCGATGAGGCGATCACCGGTTTGCTGTGGATTGGCAGCCGCCGGATGCTGACAGACCATGACTTGCGGGTGCTGACGGCGGTGGCCGATATCGCTGCGAACGCGACGCGGCGTGCCACCCTGAACGAGCGCATCCAAGGTGAGCGGCGGCGCATGGCGCAGATTTTGGAAGCGGTGCCCGAGGGCGTGCTCCTGGTGGACCGCAGCGGCACCGTGCTGTTGGCCAACCCTGCCGCGGAAAGCACTCTGGCATTCATGTCCGGCGGTGCGATGCCCGAGACCCTGACGCATGTGGCCGATCGCCCACTGGCCACGTTCCTTGTGCCACATCCTGAAGGGCTGCGGCACGAGGTTGAGGTCGGGGATCGCATCTTCGAGATCGACGCCCGGCTCATTGCCGGGGAACCCGATGAGACGCTCTGTGTTCTGGTGGTCAAGGATGTGACCCAGGAGCGCCAGATCCGGCGGCAGCAACAGCGCCAGGAGCGACTGGCGGCCGTCGGACAACTGGCCGCGGGGATGGCCCACGACTTCAACAACATCCTGGCCGTGATTGTGCTCTATGCCCACATGGCACAGCGTGCCGTCGACGCTGCGCACCCCGTGCAGCGTTGGATGTCCATCATCACCGACCAGTCGAGCCAGGCGACCGATCTGATCCAGCAGATGCTCGACTTCAGCCGGCGGGGTGACGTGCGACGCGAACCCATTGACCTGCTGGCACTTCTCGATCAACAGGTACGCCTGTTGCAGCGTACGTTGCCCGAGACCATCGCGGTGACGCTGGACCACGTGCCAGGAGCCACCTATACTGTCCTTGGTGACACCACGCGCATCCAGCAGGTGGTGACCAACTTGGCCGTGAACGCGCGGGATGCGATGCCCGATGGAGGCCGCCTGCGGATCAGCCTGACCCCCCTCACCGTGCAGCCTGACGCCGTTCCGCCGCTCCCGCAGATGGCCCCTGGTGAGTGGGTCTGCCTTTCGGTAGCCGATACCGGGACCGGGATGTCGCGGGAGGTCCGTGAACACCTTTTCGAGCCCTTCTTCACGACCAAGGAGCCCGGCAAGGGCACCGGACTGGGTCTTGCCCAGGTCTATGGCATTGTGGCCCAGCACGATGGCTGCATCGACGTCAAGACGCGGGTAGGCCGCGGAACGGTGTTCACCCTCTACTTGCCCGCCCTCATGGGGCCGCAGGGCGGGCCTGCCGACGCCGAGGTGGTCGAGGTGCCGACGGGGCAAGGCGAGACGATCCTGGTGGTGGAGGATAACACCACGCTCCGCGGCGCGCTGGTGGCGACGTTGACCCATCTGGGTTACACCGCGTTGGAGGCAGAGGATGGCCAGGCGGCTTTGGCCCAGATGGCCGCCCACGGGGACCGGATCGTGTCAGTTCTCAGCGACGTCGTGATGCCCCGGATGGGGGGCGTCGCGCTCCTGCGTGCGTTGCGGGCGCAAGGCTTCGATGTTCCCGTGGTCCTGCTCACCGGACACTCGATGGATCAGGAGTACAGCGGCCTCTGGGGCGAGGGCCTGAGCGCCTGGCTTCACAAGCCACCGCAGCCGGACGAGCTCGCCGAGGTGCTGGCCAGGGCCCTGCGGCCGCGCTAGCGCATTGTGCGCAGGCGCCCGGAAGGCGGGTCATGCGCTCAGAAGCGGGCGCTCAGAAGCGGAGACCCGCCCTAAATCAGATAGGGTTCTGTCCCCTCGCAGAGTTTCCGCACTCTGCGAGGGGTTCTGTGCGGCGCAGAGCAGAGGCCGCTCCGAAGCGGGCGCTCCGAAGCGGGCGCTCAGAAGCGGGGGCGTCTCGCCCATGGGCATCAAGCTAAGCTCGCGGCCGGCCGCTTTCGCGAGATCGGCTGCTGGGGTGGCTG
>JAKJAE010000175.1:0-394 GCA_022707665.1 Chloroflexota bacterium | reverse complement strand
GGAAAGTGGCCTTGCCTTGCGAGGGCGCGCGTCGGAACGCGGCGAAACCCTCGCAGGGGCGGCTCGGGAGCCGGCGAAACCCTGCGAGGGACAGAGGCCCCACGCCGACGGGCCTTGGCTTGATGCCTGTGGGCGAGGGCCGCGGTATCTGCCTGGGCCTCCATGCCCTCAAGGGAGCGGCGCGCCCGCGCCAGGCAGGACGGCAGTCACCAGCATCAGGACCCCGATCGCGGCGATGAAGGCGGTGAGTGCCCAGGAGAGCCCATTCTGCAGACGCCCGTTGGTCCAGCGACCCATGATGCGAGCGTCGTTGACCAGCTTGAGCACCAGGACGAGCAGCACGGGCAACAGCAGGGCGTTGAGCGCCTGAGAGAGCCACATCACCGGGAAGAGC
>JAKJAE010000174.1 GCA_022707665.1 Chloroflexota bacterium | reverse complement strand
CGATGGCGAGCCGCGCTACGAGACGATCCCGGTGGGATTCTACAACACCGATGCCCGCCAAAACGATCGCTTTGACGACTACGATGTCCGGCAAGCGGCCTACTGGGCACTCCTCGCTGGTGCGTGTGGCCACACCTACGGGAACAACGCAATCTGGCAGATGTGGGCGCCGGGCCGGAAACCCATGATCCGAGCCTGTGTGCCGTGGTACGAGGCGCTGAATCACCCGGGGGCATTTCAGATGGGCCACGTGCGCCGCCTCTTCGAGTCTCGACCCTACCAGACGCTAATCCCGGATCAAACCCTGGTCGTTGACGGTCCGCGCAGCGGTGGCGCCAGGGTGAGAGCTGCCCTTGCCTCCGACGCATCCTTCGCCTTCATCTATACGCCACGGGGCGCGCCCGTCACGGTGCGCCTTGGCGCCATCCGTGCCCAGAGGGTAGCGGCCTCATGGTTCGATCCGCGCTACGGCATCACCACGCCCATCCATACCGGTGAGCGCGTGGGGTTCCAGACCTTCGGGCCGCCAACCTCGGGGCGAGGGTGCGACTGGGTGCTCGTCCTCGACGACCCGTCGCGAGGGTTTCCATCCCCGGGGCAGCCCGGGTAGAGGCCGGGCATCGCTCCCATCTCCCCCCCGGCAGATCTCCGGTCCAGGAACATCGATCAGTGTCTGGAGCGACGCAGCCGCGATCGGTCGCTCCAGACGCTTCGTCAGCGAGGCAGATAAAGGCTGACGGCGTCGCCTTCCAGACGCTCCCCGTCTGGCCCGAACGCCGGAATACGCATACCGGTTTCGGAAATGTACATCCCAACCCGCACCAACGCCCCCTCGCCGGTGGCGCTCACCACGTGGCGGCCGCGCACAACGTCACCCTCAAGCCACCAGGATGTAGGATACGCGCCCTCTGCGGGTAACCCGTCATCCTGCGCCACGAGGTCGCCGGTAGCGCTAAGTAGGTGCAGGAAGACCGTCGCGTCGCCCTCAGTCACCCCTACCGCCCTCCAGTAGAGATCGATCAGCAGATGATCGTTTTCGGTGGCAAGATCGTAAGCCGCCAACTCGATCCCGGCGCCCAGCCGGGCGTCTACACGTATGGCCGTATCCGGGATCTCCACCGCCCCTCGGACACGCCACGGACCCAGACTCAAGGTGTCCTGGCCTCCCGGCTCGTAGATCAGAAGCGCACCATCCTCGCCGATCACCTTAAGGTCCAGCCACATCAACCCGGGTACGGGGGCCCACTCAGGGATCTGCAGTGTCACGCGGTGCGCGACGACATCGCCTTGTCGCCAGTAGGCACTCGGGTATAGCGTGCCCCCTAACCACCGTGTGTCGTCTGCGACCCTTTTGGTCGGATCAATCCCCCGAAGCTGCGCGGAAAGCATCAGTGCGGCGTCTGATCCAGATTGGTCAGAGCTTGCTTCGGCACGCCAGTACAGATCCGCAGTCAAACGGTTCCCCGTGGTCAACGACTCCGCGTCGAGTGCATACCCAACGAAGCTCACGTCACCCGCTCCAGTACCAGAGGTGGAGGTTGCCGTTGCCGGAAGCTCTGCTCCTTGATAGGGGGAGCGGAACGCTGGCCTGATGTGGCTCCACGGCAAGAGCAGGGCAACCAGGCCAGCGTAGACAGCGAGCCCGACGTATGCCCCTCGAGCCCACGCGCACCGCCATTGAGAAAGCCCCCACGACACCAGTACCGCTACACTTCCTGCAGTGGGGAAAAGCAAGCGCCCATAGGGAGCACCGGTTGCAGTCGCCCAACGCACAAACGCCACGAGGTTCAGCGCGAAAGCCATGACCAACAAGCCCATAGCCCT
Organism: Chloroflexota bacterium; assembly: GCA_022707665.1. Taxonomy (GTDB): domain Bacteria; phylum Chloroflexota; class Anaerolineae; order B4-G1; family SLSP01; genus PWVB01. Next base: position 4,411 of record JAKJAE010000174.1, on the reverse strand, counting down.
TTTGGCTATGACGGTCTCGGTGCGGAAGGATCCATGGGGCAGGAAGGCCCCTACCACAGCGGTCACAGCCAGTGCCAGGGTGACGATCAGCGGCACGTAGGCCCACCACGGCGGTGTGATCAGTGCCCAGCCGAAGGCGGCCCAGGACGACTGCAGTGTGCTCCAGGCCGCCCCTATACCGAAGGACGGAAGCGGCACCTGGATATCGAAGTGCGGACGGGTTCCCAGTGGGTCGCCATGGAACAGGGAGTTCGTGAGATACCACCCTCCCCCTACCAGGATGGCCACAACACCGAATGCCGCAGCGCGCCCCGTGCCCCGCAGCAGTTGGGCTCCATCACGGTCAGGATGGTGACCTTCAAGAGCCGAGAGCAATGCGCCGAGGCCGCCAATCGGAACGATCATCAGCGCGCTTTGTTTCGTCAGTAGGCCCAGACCGGCCACGATGCCGAGCCCGGCCCACCGTAGCCAGGAGGAATGACTAGATATCAGACGGAGCACACCCAACAGAGATAGGCTGAACAGCGCGTTCGTCAGGGGGTCGTTGCTCACGCCCGAATGGCTGGCCACGAATTGCGGGTTGAGCACGAGGCACGCAGCAGCCCCCAGCCCGACCCAGGGGCGACTGGGCCAGACGGTGATGCCGATGCCGTAGGCACAAACGATGACCACGCCGCCAAGCAGGATTGAAACACCACGGAGCAGCGCCGCCGCTCGCACAGTTCCGCTCTCCGCGATCGTCTCACCCGGCAAGTGCACAAAGACGTTCTTGTTCCACGGATCTGCACTTCGAACCGGAGCATAGCCCTGCTGCCAACTCAGACTGGGAATCAGGCGATCTTCCAGGTCAGCCATCGGGGTCCATGCAGTGAGCCAGGCGGCAAATGTATGATAGAGCGGGGGCGCGTAGTAGAGCGGGGGATCGTGGTAGCTGATCAACCACGCCATCGACGGCCCGGTGGTCGCCCGGACCTCTGGCACCTGATAGGGTGGCCAGCGATGCTCCCGACGGATGTAGTCGATGACCTGGAGATGCGAGGACTCATCGGGTGACTCGAATAGGGGCGTGGCTACGGCATACGAGCACGCAAGCGCCAGGTACAGGCTCAGTAGCACACAGAGCCAGACACGGATCCCGTCCAGCCTATGCTCCTCATCCGTACCGGAATGTATCACTACGGCATTTCCCCTTCCCACATGACATGCTGCCCACTTGGCCGGTTGTTGTGGCCAGCATAGCCCTGTCTGGATCTGAGCCAACGCTACCGGATGTAGGTCGCCTGTGGAGGTCCTCAGGCGTTGGCGACTTTGGCAGTGGACCGCCCATACTACGCGGAGCATACACCGGAGCCGCACCGCGAACAACCCCACTGCCTGGGCAAGGGCTGGCATTCTGAACAGAATTATGTTAAAATAGAAGGTAGACGTAGTGGAAATCCGGCGCAACAGGTACAGAGGTATGGCAGGCTACAACCTATGGGCCGGAGATCCGTACTTGATCATGGAAGACACGACGGCAGCGCGTGGCGATAGTCGCTGCGCAACATAACACTAAGCGCATAGAGCAAACTGCAAGGCATGCATTGGGTGTCGGCTGGAAACAGCAATAGGGCAATGAGGGAATCGTAGCCAGCCTCACGAGGCGCCGTCAAGAGCGAGCTTCGGGGATGGGGAGATGACCTCATCCCCGAGCTTCTTTGAAGGACTCGGCACAGGTTGCGCAGGTGCTAGCGGAGCCCGGACAGGGTTCACCCTCACCAGACGCGAATCTGGTCGAGGTGAAGGCAGTAGCGCGGTAGGAGTGGAGGCGAGCGAGATGGCAGACCGGAAAGCCGAGTTGGTGATGGAGCTTGATGCACTCAACGAACAGATCCGGGCACTGGAAGAGGCCTTGGAGGTCAAGCCAGACTACGGCATGGGCGTCGGTGATCCTGCAGTAACGCAGTGGGAACTGGACCAGGCTCTGCTGGAGCGACTGAAGATCCACGCAGACGGTCTGCGCGACGCAATTGCCAGATACGAGTCGGGTAAGTACGGGATCTGCGAACGGTGTGGAAAGCCTATTCATCCTGATCGGTTGGCCGTGCTTCCCGACACAACCTTGTGCATCGACTGCGCGCAAAAGGGGCGGTAACCCGGTGATAGGGGCCGCCGCAACTGGGTTTCGATCAACTGGAACTTGAGCGACCGATGCGACGTCTACCATACACGATGGCAGACGCGACTTTGGTCAACGATCTCAAGGGGCAATGCCGGGTAAGATGCCTGTGAGGTAATGCGTCTATACGCAACAGGAAATCGCCTGGCTGCGGGTGACCGCCGATATCGGCAGACGTCGACGGACAGCGCGAGGAAGGAGATGGCAAAGGACCAAACCTATGGAAGCACTAGAACTTCGCGAAGACCTTGGGGGCTTCGAGACAAACGCAGAGGACTATGAGGGTGACGAGCCAGAGGACCTGCTGTCCCTGGATGAGATCTTCGGGGTGGATACTGGCGATGAGGATCTGGAGCGTGACCCTTTGGACGACTTCGACGTGTTCTTCGACAGCGATGCTGCGGAGGAGCATGAGGAAGACGAGACCTTTGCCGACGAAGCCGTTGTAGCAGACATCGAGAACATCCTGACGGATGACTCGCTCAGCCTGTATCTGCAAGAGATGGGACGCGTCCCACTCCTGACACGTGAAGAGGAAGTTGAACTGGCAACGCTGATGGAGCGTGGCCTCGAGGCACAAGCGCTGCTGTTGGCTGGCAAGGTTGATCCCGACCAGTCATCAGAGCTCGAGGCGCAGGTGCGGCAGGGCCAGGAAGCCCGTCGCCACCTCATCGAAGCCAACACACGCCTCGTGGTCAGTGTAGCCAAGCGCTACCGAGGCTATGGGTTGCAGTTCCTTGACCTGATCCAGGCTGGCAACATCGGCCTGATCAAGGCTGCGGATAAGTTCGACTACCATCGCGGCAACCGCTTCAGCACCTATGCCACGTGGTGGATCCGTCAGGCAGTCACGCGCTCGCTAACGCAGCACGGGCGCGGCATCCGCATTCCGATCCATATGAGCGACTTCCTGCGGAAGGTCGACAAGGTATCGCAGTCGATGGAGCAGCGCCTTGGCCGGCGTCCGACGACTGAGGAACTCGCCAATGAGGTCAACGAGGATCCGCAGAAGCTGCGAAGAATGCTGCGGCAGTCACAGACACCGGTCTCCCTGAACAAGGAAGTCGGCGATGAAGACACGTCTGAGCTCGAGCAGTTCATCGAGGACGACACGACGCCGACACCGGACGAATCAACCGAAGAGCGTATGCTGCACGAGCAACTACGGCAGCTGTTGACGACTCTTGAGCCTCGCGAGGCCTGGATTTTGCGAATGCGGTTCGGGCTGCACGGCAGCCGCGAACATACGCTCAAGGAACTCGGTCAGAAGCTGGGCATCTCCAAAGAGCGTGTCCGCCAGATCCAGGGACAGGCGCTGCGAAAACTTCGCCATCCGTACCACAGGCGGCAGCTCCAGGACTTCCGGTAGGAGGCTTGGCGCTATACTGGGGGCGCCTGGTCGCGCAGACGTCCCCAGTTACCGACAAACGCCAACCAGGAGCCTGACAGCAGTGATCTGTGGAGTGGACCTTGGTAATCCTTCCTGTTAGCTCATTCACAGGAGATTTGAGATGCCAATGAACCAGGTGCGCGACGTTTTCGTGGCAAGAATCAGACAGCTGATGGCCCTGTATGAGGGCTCCAAGTCTATTAGGCACGCAGCTACAGTCGGAGCAATGAGAGAAGACTACCTGAGACGCTTTCTGTGCGAAATGCTGCCGCCGAGGTTCCATCCAGTGACTGGCTTTGTGTGTGACGCACATGGGGACATTACCCCACAGATAGATCTGGTATTCATCGACCGTTCTGAGCTACCGACAGTGTCTCTCGTGAGTGAGACTGTGATTGTGCCCTACGAAATCGTGCTTCTCCTAGGCGAAGTCAAGAGCACCATCACAACCACCACGTTAGACCAGATTGCCGGCCAAAGGAACGCAATCGCCAGTATGCGCTCAAGGTTCTTGTCTGGCTCCTTTGGTCCAGTTCAGCCCCAATCCCGAACTCGCCCACAGACCATTGGTACATTCGTCTTGGCATTCCACTCAGACGTTGGCGAGGAAAAGTTGAGAGACTGGATCCAGAACGAGATGGGTGAACCGGCGGGCATCTGTGTCCTGAACGTCAATGACGCGGTGGTCTCGCTGTTCAGGCCTGTCATAGATCAACGAGAGGCACCCATTGTGACGCTGAGGTCTAGCCACCTAGGCGACTACGATCCTCTTCTGGCCTTTGTGGGAACAATATATCGATGGCTGTATTTGCTGGCCCTAGCGAACTCCACGATGTCTGACCAAGAGAGAGTCAGATATATGG
>JAKJAE010000173.1:6034-6262 GCA_022707665.1 Chloroflexota bacterium | reverse complement strand
AGCAACATCGGCCTCAAGGCGATGGGCTACGGAGCTCGCTAGCATGCCGCCCTGCACCGCCAGGCAGCTTAGTCCGCCAGCGGTCAGCCCGGTTACAAAAGCAACCCAGAGACTGGTCACGGTTCCCCCTTGACGAACAGGATGGGTAGCGGTATAGTATGTATAGCCCCCCCCAAGGGGGAGGGGTATACGTAAGGATCATTGTAGCACATTCAGCGTTTGGAGCAA
>JAKJAE010000173.1:0-5934 GCA_022707665.1 Chloroflexota bacterium | reverse complement strand
GCGAATTGGCACACACTCATATCCACAAGGAAGAGACTCCCCGCCATGGCAGTCACCACGAGGGCGCACTCCAGCGGCTCAGGAGCGCCGAGGGCCATCTCCGGGGCATCCAGAAGATGCTGGAGGAAGACGCCTACTGTATCGACGTCATCCACCAGATCCAGGCTGTACAGGCAGCCCTGGCCAAGATCAGTGTGCAAATCCTGGACGAGCACCTGAACACGTGCGTCCTGACGGCTGTGCGCGGCGACGATGAGTCCGAACGCGAACGGGTGCTCAAAGAGATCAGCGACGTTTTCCAGATGGCAACGAAGGCCTAGGGGCCTCAATGGTACAACTCAGAACCGGTGATCATATAGACGACAGGAGACAAGCGATGACGACCGTCACTTACCACATCCCGAATATCTCGTGCAAGCACTGCGTGCATACCATCAAGATGGAACTTGGCGAGCTGCCAGGCGTGCAGACAGTTGAGGCCGATGTCAACACAAAGAAGGCAACCATCACCTTCGACGCACCGGCGTCGGAAGATCAGATCAGGGCTCTCCTGATCGAGATCAACTACCCGGTCGCAAGCTGATGCCTGTGTGCAGTTACACAGAGACGCGCTTCCAGGAGGCATAACCATGGCCGAGACGCGACGCCTCACCCTTCCGGTCACCGGGATGACGTGCGCCAACTGCGTGGCAACGATTGAGCGTAGCCTGAAAAGGGTCAGCGGTGTGCAGGGCGCCGCCGTCAACCTGTCTTCGGAGCGTGCCACCGTCGAATTCGACCCCACCCTCGTATTCCTTCCCGACCTGATTGGACGGGTCGAACGTGCCGGCTATGGAATCGCAACCGGCGAAGCCGACCTCATCATCCGAAGGATGAGCGACATCACCGATGCAACTCGGCTGGCGGCAGCCCTACACAAGGTAGAGGGCGTTCTCAGTGCTCACGTTGACTTCGTGGGCGAGCGGGCGCGCATCCAGTACATACCAACAATCGTCAGCCAGGGAGATTTGCGCCGAACCGTCGCTTCAGCGGGGTTCGAAGCGGTCGAGATCGGTGGCCAGGCTGAAGATGCCGAGGCTCTGGCGCGTGCTGCAGAGACCGCACACCAGCGCCACCTGCTGACGGTGGGGTTGCTGTTCACAGTGCCGCTCTTTGTCCTGTCGATGGGGTCGGATCTGGGCCTCTTACCCATGGCATGGTCCCATGCACCTTGGCTCAAGTGGGTGATGCTTGCCCTGGCCACGCCGGTGCAGTTCTACGTGGGTTGGCAGTACTATGTCGGCGCGGTAAAGGCACTCCGCAATCGCGCCGCCAACATGGACGTACTCGTGGCACTGGGCAGTTCCGCCGCATACTTCTACTCGTTGCCCATCACCTTTGGGTGGTTAGGTGGCCATGTCTACTTCGAGACGGCCGCCGTGATCATCACCCTGATCAAGTTGGGAAAGTTCCTTGAGGCGCGTGCGAAGGGACGTACGAGTGAGGCGATCAAGAAACTGATGAGCCTGCGCTCAAAGACCGCCCGTGTCCTCCGTGATGACCGAATGGGACTTGGTCCGCGCGAGATGGAGGTGCCGATCGACGAAGTGCGCGTGGGCGACATCGTCACCGTTCGGCCGGGAGAGACAATCCCCGTCGATGGGGTCATCATCGAGGGCCGGTCGAGCGTTGATGAATCGATGCTCACAGGTGAGTCTCTGCCCGTTGAGAAGGGCCCGGGGGCAACGGTCGTCGGCGCCACACTCAACAAGTTCGGCCTCCTCAAATTCGAGGCGACCAAGGTCGGCAAGGAAACGGCGCTCGCTCAGATCATCCGCCTCGTCGAGGAAGCACAGGGCAGCAAAGCGCCCATACAGAAACTGGCCGACCGGATCTCGGCCTACTTCGTGCCTGCTGTCATCGCCACAGCCCTGATCACAGCGTTGGTCTGGTATCTGTTCGTTCCCATGCCAGCCGGCGCCGATGTCGGGCGCTTCACAAGATCGCTGATCCACATGGTGGCCGTTCTGGTCATTGCGTGTCCATGCGCGATGGGCCTGGCAACTCCCACTGCGGTGATGGTGGGAACAGGAAGAGGGGCGCAAATGGGCGTCCTCTTGAAGTCGGGCGAGGCTCTTGAGCGCGCCGGGCGCCTTACGACGGTCGTACTCGACAAGACAGGAACGATCACCCGGGGGCAGCCAGCGGTCACAGACGTAATCACGGCGGATCCGGGAGATGAAGGGCTCCTCCTGGATCCCAATGAGCTGCTGCGACTGGCAGCGTCGGTCGAAAAGGGCAGCGAGCACCCCATCGGAGAGGCCATCCTCGCCGAGGCTGGCGATCGCGGGCTCCGCCTTTCCGATCCCGAGGGCTTTCGTGCTGAAGCCGGTCACGGCGTCAGTGCCAGAGTCGATGGACGCGAAGTCCTGGTCGGAAATGCCCGACTAATGGCCAAGCACGGCGTATCGCTATACGCCCTGGACGCTGCCCAACAACGCATTCAGGACCAGGGCAAGAGCGCGATGCTCGTGGCAGTTGAGCGCACGGCGGCGGGCGTTATCGGTGTTGCCGATACCGTGAAGGAGACCTCAGCCCAGGCGATTGCCCAACTGAAGGCTCTGGGGCTCCAGGTTGTGATGCTCACAGGCGACACGGCACAGACAGCACGTGTGATCGCCAACCAGGTCGGGGTAGATCGCGTCCTATCCGAGGTGCTTCCCGGCGACAAGGCGGCCGAGGTTCGCAGCCTCCAAGCCAACGGCGAAATCGTCGCAATGGTGGGAGACGGCATCAACGATGCACCAGCCCTCGCCCAGGCCGACGTCGGCATTGCCATCGGCACCGGCACCGACGTCGCGATGGCCTCCGCGCCCATCGTGCTGATGAGCGGTGACCTGCACGGCGTCTCAAGGGCTATCGCTCTGTCCCGTAGGACATTGCGCACGATCAAACAGAACCTGTTCTGGGCTTTCTTCTACAACGTCATCCTGATTCCCGCAGCCGCGGTAGGACTGCTGAGTCCTATGCTCGCCGCCGCTGCCATGGCGTTCAGCAGCGTCTTTGTCGTGACCAACAGCCTGCGGCTTAAACGGGCCAGCATATCCGACTAGGATGGAGCGTCTGGTGGTGGCCAGGGACTTGTGTTGCTCAAGCATCTCTGGCCACTATGTCTATGGTATAATGAGATTGGTCTAGATAGGGATGCACGCGGTAGGGCTCCTGATCCCTCGATCCGGTGCCACGTCATACGTTTCGGGTTGCCGCGAATTCGACGAACGGGAATGGTTTCTGCCGATAGCTATGCGTAGTCGTCCCACGTCAGGCCCGGCTGTGGTTGCCATTGTTGTTGCGGCTCTCATCGCGCAGGCCGCCGTTGCCCACCCAGGTTCGGCCTACGACAGTCCCGGCCTACCCGAGGTCGCAGAGTCCAAAGCCGGCGCGCAGAAAGGGCTTGTGCTCTGCGGTCTCGCAAAGTCAGACGTGTCGACCTCCAGATCTCGGAAGCAGCCAGCCGTCGTCCCCATCTGGGCGCAGGAGCCCGAGTCGGCATCGCCGGCCTCGGATGATGCACTTTGGGAGGCTCGCTACCTGCTCTACCAGGAGCTGATCTCACAAGGCAGTTCGCCCTTGTTCAGAACAGGGGACGACTACCTTGAAGCAGAAGATGGAACACCGGTCTGCCTTCTGCACGGGCGATCCGACGTTCTCAACAACGCCGATCTGATCCGCAGGGTAGCTGGAGAGTATCCGGATATCGCCCCTGTCATGGTAGCGGCAGCGATCGCTGAGCAAGCGAGCGACGTCGAACGCATCTTCGGACTCGACATTCTCGAGCAGACCACGCTCTTTCTGCCCGGGAAAGAAAATATGTCAGTTGGCATCGCGCAGATCCGCCCCACCGAGGCGGTGTCGCTCGGGATCGCTCTGGACCCAATGGACCTCTTTGATCCTGAGATCGCCGTGCGCGGTATGGTCGCTAAACTCAAGGTGACCAACGAACGCATCGACGCCTATCGGGACCCTGAGGTGCAACTTTCGCTGACGGAACGCTATATGGTGCTCTCCCTGGGTCAGAACAGCCCCGGCATTGCCGATGATTACTATGCTGCAAAAGGCGACTGGGCAGTCCTGCTGGGGCAGAACAACAACGCGCGCGTGATGCGCTATTTTCTCGTCCACCTTGACTGGCTGCTCGCCAATGGCTGGGAGCTCCCAGAGGATGTGGACCTGGACTTCTGGCGTCAGGTCGCCTTCTCGTCTCCTCAGGAGGTCGCGAAGCTCGATCCAGGCAACAGCTCATAGTTCACACACTCACACACCACACTGGAGAAAACACCATGACCCCCATCAACAACACTCCGTCCTCGATCTACCAACAGCGCATTAGCGCCCTACACGACACAAAGATGGAGCATACTGCCCTCAAAGTCGAGCTCTACGGCCACTTCGACACCGACGACCACGGCTATATCCCCTGGACCGAGCCGATCCCCTTTGAGGCGATTCCCAACCACCCCTCAGGGGGATGCTTCGGCCCGCTGTGCATCGGCACCAACTTCCGCCGCTGGCTCGAGATTCACCCGCTCTATATCCACCCCATGAGCTCGATGGCCGGGGCCTGGGTCTACAAAGGGATCCCCGGTCTGGCTGGGTTCGATCTGGAGTCAGGGATGGGCAGTGCGAAGCAGAAGAAGACGCCACGCCAACGCCCCGCAGATGGAAGCTTTCCCCAGAGCTGGAGGCCAGAGGATCGTCCCATTGGACTCTTCGACCTTTTCCAGAAATACCACGCGGGGCCTGGTGTCGGAGCCAGGAACCACTTCGGCCCCGACATGCGCATCGGTCTGGAACTGGGTTGGGGTGGCCTGCTGGCCAAGATTCGTCACTACCGGGCGATCAATAGCCCGTCCGACACCGCCTTCTACGATGGTGAGGAGCAGCTTGTCCTCGGCGTGCAGACCTGGATCCAGCGCCACGTCGACCTGGCACGGGAGATGGCAGCAAAGGAAGAGGATGCCCTCACCCGCCAGAACCTGCTCGACATCGCCGAGGTCAATGAATGGCTCATCGATGGCGCACCGCGCACCCTGCGCGAGGCCTGCCAGTTCCTCGTCTGGGCCCAGTCGATCGACCGGATGTGGGCGCTAGGCGGAGCCCTGGGACAGCTCGACGAACTCCTGCGACCCTACTATGAGGCCGACATCGCCGCGGGTCGTGAGACCGACGACTCCGTGATCTGGCATCTGGCCAGCATGTTCTTTAACGACCCCCACTACTCGCAGATTGGCGGACAGGCACCCGACGGGCGCGACCTGGCCAGCAAGATGTCCTTCCTGATCCTTGAGGCAATGCATCGCGTTCGGATTCCCACCAACATCGCGTTGCGCGTTTACGAAGGGATGGACCAAAGCCTGCTCCGTCGTGCTCTCGAGTATATGATCGCCGACGGGACTGGCGTGGACTTCGCCCTTTCGGGCGGGCTGGATGCGGGATTCATGAAGAACGGCCATCCCATTGAGCTGGCCCGAATGCGCGCCAAGGTAGGCTGCAACTGGACGGCGCTGCCCGGGATCGAGTACTGCCTCCAGGACGTAACACGGCTGTGTCTGATCACACCGATGCTCATGGCGCTGGACGATATGATGGCGGATAGCACGTCATCGCGCACGATGGATGAGCTCTGGGCCCGATATGCCGAGCACCTGAGCATCGTCGTCGAGGCGACCAAGGTAGGCAAGGACCTCCACATGGAGCGCCAGTCGCGCAACTACCCCGAGATCGTGCTGAATCTCTTCTGCCACGGACCTATCGAACGCGGGCTGGACGTTGCCGCGGGCGGCGTCGATATCGTCGATCTCGCATTTGACGCCGTTGGGCTTGCCACAGTCGCGGACTCGTTTGCAGCAATCGAGCAGCGTGTGGTCGACGAGCAGCGCCTGAGTTGGGAAGCCC
>JAKJAE010000172.1 GCA_022707665.1 Chloroflexota bacterium | reverse complement strand
AGATCGGGATCACCGAGAACTTGGCCACCAACGCCTGGCGCTCGTGCGGCAGAAACAGCGCGAGCAGTCGCTCCCGGTCCTCCATGATCACGGTCAATAGGGCATCATAGGCCTTGACCATACCGGCCTCATAGCGTGCAAAGGCCAGGGCCTCGCGATCCATCAACAGCCGCCGCACCGGCCTCTTCTCGGTGTTCGCCATCCGCCGCGTCAGCAGGTAGATGGCGTTGTGCTCGTCGAGAAGCGTTCGCGGACGGTGTGGCCGGGAGAGGCGCATCGCGAGCTGCCCCCACCCCGCCATCGACAACTGGTCGGCGTGGATCACGTCGAACTTCGTCGTACGGACCAGGTCGCGGAGCGTCGATCTCATCTCCCCCATCTCATCGCGCACGATCGTGATCGGCAGGCTCGTCAGCACGCCCTTGGCCCCGGCCACCAGATTGCGCCACATGGACCGGCGGATCGGGACGACGTGAACCTCCTGACAGATCTCGCGCAGGTGTGCGACAGCCTCGGGCGGATCATCGGGCCGTGTGAACGAAACCAGCGTCACCTCGTGGGCCCTGGCCAGATGGCGCAGCATGTGGTACTGGCGCGTCTTCGCCCCCGAATCGAGGGGGTAGGGCAGTACTTGCGTCAGATACAGGATCCGTCCCATAGCTCCTACTGCCCCTTCAGCCCGATCACGACCCGCACCGTGTGCAGCAGCGTCAGAAGATCCAGATACAAGCACGCGTGCTTGACGTAATAGAGGTCATACTCCAGCTTCGCCCGCGCGTCCTCGGCCGAATCGCCGTACTCCAGATGCACCTGAGCCCAGCCGGTGAGCCCGGGCTTGACGGCATGTCGCGCGCGGTAGAGCGGCAGGTCCCGCGCCAGCCGCCCCACGAAGTGCGGCCGCTCGGGTCGCGGGCCCACGATGCTCATCTCCCCCTTGAGCACGTTGATGACCTGCGGTAACTCGTCCAGCCGGCTCTTGCGCAGGATGTGCCCCACCCTGGTGATGCGGGGATCACCCTTGCCACACCAGACAACCCCGCTACTGCGTTCCGCATCGACGATCATCGACCGCAGCTTGATCACGGTGAATGGGCGCCCCCCCTTACCGATCCGCTGCTGGCGGTAGAGGAGCGGCCCGGGCGACCAGATCGCGTTGGCAATCGCCACAAACGGCGCGATCAGACCCAACACCAGGAGGCCCACCAATGACAGGACAACGTCCATGCTGCGCTTCGCAGCAGTATAGAGGCGCACCGACGGGCTGTCCGGAGGGCTCAGAAGCAGGTCGACGTCATAGCTCGCGTAGTCGACCGGCAACCGCCCGGTCAGCCGCTCGTAGACGCTGGCCAGGCTGCTGATCTTGAGCCCGACCTCGCGGCAGTCCAGAAGCGCCTCGCGGCCCTCCCGCGAGAGCATCCGCTCCGCACCCTGCGTCAGGATGATCTCATCCACATTTGACTGTCGCGCCAGCCGCACCACCTTGCGCATATCGCCAAGCAAGGGGATGCCGTGCAGGCTGGTGTTCTCCCCGCCCTCATCGACCCGTCCAATGATCTCGTAGCCGGTGCCCTTGAACGGGTTACCGTCCTGGGACTTGCCCGCCTGCTGGATCGCCAGCGCGAGGTCCAGGTCAGCCGAAGGGCTGCCAACGACGAGCCCATATTGGCGAAAAACCGGATGAACCAGGGCCTTGGCATAGAAGATACGCCAGGCGACAATGGCCGCCGTGGCGAGGGCAACAAATCCGAAAGCATAGCTTCGGCGCAGGATGGGCGGGGTCAGCCAGGGGATCGCCAGATAGATCAGCGTCGTGGCCAGCGCGGCACTGCCAGCACTCGCGATGATCGCACTCGTGCTCGCCGCTCGGGCCAGGTTGTAGAGATCGAGGACCGTGCCGATGATGAACCAGAGCACGGTCAGCGTGAGGAACCACTTCAGGTGCGCGGCAATCGCGAAACCGCCAACCGCAAACTCATTCCACATCACCGCGGCACCCAACAGAGCCCCGTTGACCAGCACAAGGTCCCAGCCCAGCAAAAGCCACTTGCGCTCCGGTGCCGTCAGCCGCAGGCTCGCCCTGGGAGCAGCGGATGCCCTGGCTCCCCCGGCCGCCCACAGCGCCCGCGGATTCTTTGGGATCGTCGCGTTCTCGGTGATCATACGTCTCCTTTCACCGACAGCGGGAGTCGCGTCCTGACGCGGCGCCCCGACTCGGACAACCGCATGTACACCTCAACCAGCGCCCGCTCCTCAGCCGCACGCCGGGCATCGTACCAGGCGCGACCGGCGGTCCCCATGCGCTTCAGGCCATCGGGATCGCCCAGCATCTCCTCCAGGCTCCGTGCCAGCCCTGCGGGGTGGTCTGGCTCCACGATTCGGCCCGTGACCTCCTCCTCCACGTACTCCGGCAGCGCCCCCGTGCGCGTCACGATCACCGGCTTGCGGAAGTAGTAGGCTGCCGCGATCAGCGCCGACTGCGTCGCATCGACGTAGGGCAGGACCAGCAGCCCACACCGGGAGAAGAGGTCCATTGCCTCCTCATCGCTGATCAGGTAGTTGTGGACCTCCAGCCTTTCCGGGAGCGGACCTGCCCACAGGGAGGGCAGGTTCCCTGAGCCCGCCACGACGATCCGCGCCGCCGAGGATCGACCATCCCCCATCATCGCGCACGCCGACATCAGATACTCGAGCCCCTTGTAGGGCCGGAGCCGCCCAAAGAAAAGCGCCCACGGCTGGTACTCCACCGACACCGCCAGATCCGGCCACGTGCTCAGCCAGATCCCCCCGACGAAAAGGTGGAGCAGCGGTGTTGAGGTCACCCGCTCCGACGCCACGCCCATATCCAGCAGCCGGTCATAGTACGTCTCGCCGTGGACCAGGATGTGGTCAGCCAGCGCGATCACCTGCCGGTTCCACACCCGCAGGAGTGCCCCATACCCGCTTCCGCTGTGCGGGTCCAGATCGTGCAGCGTATGCAAGGTGGGCACGCCCTGGCGCCTGAGCGCTCGCAGCAGCAGGACATTCCACGGGTGCGGGCCGCTGAAGTGCACCAGGTCGGCATCGACATCCAGCACGGCGTCCCGAAGCCGGCGATACTGCGGCGCATCCAGCGCGCCCAGCGACACCCCGGTATCCTTCGTCTCGATCGGGGTATGGATCGCCACCCGCGCCGTGTAACGATCCCGAGGCGCACGCGACGTCGTCACCACGTGCACCTCGTGATCTGCCAGCGCCAGCCGGTTGGCGAGGTCCGCCGTGTACTGGTGCATGCCGAATGTGGGTGAGGGAAGAACGTAACAAATCCGCAACTGGGTACCCTCCCTGGGTCGCGGCTTGGGATCGCTGGCCAGAACGGGGACAGGGAGCAGCCACGGGCGACGCCCAAACCTATGACCTAATTCTAGGGGCAGTGCGTCTCGGTTGGGTCAAGAAACCTCTAGAGTTATACTAACGACGCCGCCGCGGCTGTGGATAACTGCTGCGGCAGTTGACGTGCGCGCGGGCTGCGATATGCTAATGCCTGGGTTAGCTGATGTCTGGGGTTCGTAGTGACCGATTCATCGGTTCTGTGTCCGCCCAGGCTGCTGGACGCGCGTGCTGAGATAGTAACGACTGAAATCGCACCTACGAACCTACCTACTGATGCTAACGATGGAGGCCTCTCCTGCAAGGATGCTGCCAGACTCGCCGACCTGAGCTCCTCACCGCCTCCGTTCCGACCGTTGACCTAAGGAGGTCCGTATGAGTACGAGGCAGCTTCTGAGTCTGATTCTTGTGGTGGCCATTGGCCCGGCCCTACTGACGACTGCGACGTCCGCGCTGGCCGCCGCCACGGACGTTGCCTTGCGCCCCTCAGTCGCTGCGGTGACCCGCGCAACCGGTCCCATCATCATCGACCACACCTGCACCGACCTGAGCCAGATCCCCGATGCCTGGCTCGAGGAAGCCAAGAAGCTCACCTTCCACTATGCCCACACGTCGCACGGGTCGCAGATCATCTCTGGCATCGCCAAGCTGGAACAGGTCGACCCGACCTATGGGGTCGCTGTCTTCGCCAGCAACACGGTCGGACTGCCCAGCGAGTCGGGCGTGCTCCGCATCTACGACGGCAACAACATCGGCACGACCTACATCACGCCTGAGCTATACTGGGCTACGCCCTCAGGGATCGCCGCAACCGAATCGGTGGCTGAGTGGGACGGGGGCAGGTTCGGGTTCTCCATGTGGTCCTGGTGTGGGCAACAGTCGACCAATACCGAGGCACAGGTGCAGCAGTACCTCACCCAGATGTCAGCGTTTGAAGCAGCCTATCCCGGTATGCGCTTCATCCTGATGACAGGCCACACGGATGGGACGACCGGAGGTACGCTCCAGCGCAACAACGATATGGTCAGGCAGTACGCCACTGACCATGCCATGGTGCTGTTCGACTTCGCGGATATCGAGACCTACGACCCCTTGGGCGGCGGTCCCTATGCCAACAACAGCGAGGGCACCTGCACCTGGTGTGCGAACTTCTGCGCCAACCACCCAGAGTACTGCACCGACCTACCAGATTCCTGCGCCCACACGGACAGCCCGCCCGAGGCCCGTCTCTTCTGCAAACTCAAGGGCAATGCCTTCTGGTGGATGATGGCCCGCCTCGCAGGTTGGGAGCCCAACGACCCCACCCCTGACCCAACCGACCTATCCGCCTCCACCAAAACCGTCGCGCCAGCCGCGGCTGAGCCCGGCGACCGCATCACCTACACGGTCAGCCTCCGCGGGCACACCGACCCCCTGACCGCCACGGTTCGGCTCACCGACACACTCCCCGTCGGCGTGCAGTATGTGCCGGGCACACTCGCCGCGACGAGCGGCGTCGTCGATGACGCTGGCGCCCCAACCCTTCTCTGGTCCGGCGCCGTGTCCGCGGCGTCGCCCGTCACGATCACGTTTGGCGCCGGTGTTGGCCTCGACTTCGTCGGCACGCTCACTAACACGGCGACCGTCAGCGCCGCGGGCTATGGCCCCATTGCCCTCACGGCCACCGCGCACGTGCGCACCACCTGGTACCACCTCTACCTGCCTCTGATACTGCGGACCAACGGGGTGCTGTGAGAGCCCCGCTCTCCACAGCCGAGGAGACGCACTGTGACGACGTCTGGGGCCTGACTGAATCTTGGGTCAGCGCTGCTTGAGGATCAACGGAAGGGCGATGCGATAGGGGTTGGCCAGCACCGTGGACGATGCCGTGAGCTCGATCCCGTCAGCGCCCGTCAACACAGCAAGGCCGGTCAGAGCTTCCGGCGTATCTGTGACGATGCGCGTGCTGTAGGTCAGCGTCACGGGCTGGCCTGCCGGGGGAGCGGCGCTCCAGGTCAGTGCGTGCGCCGCGCTGTCGTAGATGGGACTACCATAGGTACCGCCCCACGTGACCACCGCAAGGCCGGAGGGCAGCGTATCGGTGAGCGCGAGTGTGCCGCCATCGCCCTGAATGCCCAACGTGAAGGTGACGACGTCACCCTCTCCCCCAGAGGTCGGCGCGACGGCTTTGGCAAGACTGGGAACAGAACTCCCCCACCTTACAGTCAGTGTCGGTCGCCCCTCGCCGCCACCGCCGATATCCGAGCTGAAGAAGTACTTGCCACTGTGGAAAGCGGAGTCCGGCGAGTAGAGCGCCAGCCTTAACGGCTGCCCTGCGACATACGCCTCAGCCACAGCGCCACTCACATCCCAATGCCTCGGGATGCCCGGCCAGGGCGGTGGGGCCACCTCCAGTGGGTTGACCCACGTTGCGGCAACGTAGTCGCCCGCCAACGGGGCGCTGTTCCACGTGACCGTACTCTCCGCCCAATCCTCCCCGATCGTGAAGACCTCGATGAACGAGGGTTGCGGATCGTCGTCTTCGCCAGCGTTACCGTTCTGGTAGAGCGTTAGCGTCGCCGAGAGGATCGTCTTGCCCGTCGGCATGCTGTCCAGCGGGAAGGTCACGTAATACTTCGAGAAACAGGGCCACTCGCTGATCGGGTCCACGTGCTGGATATTGAGAAACTCCTTGCCGGCCCAGTTCAGCTCCCCCCAGGTCGAGAAGAAACCAGGCGCTGCTGGCGCACCGCAGATACTGCTCCCCCCTACATCCGCATCAGTGACCTGGACACCGTCCAGTCCATGCCGGACCACCGTGGTTCCTCCGCCCACAGCGGAAGGGGGCACATAGGCCGGCTTCAGGCCGAAGACGAGCTGGCCCCACGTCGAGGGCCGTAGCGGATCGAGCGCCTCGGGCCACGCC
>JAKJAE010000171.1 GCA_022707665.1 Chloroflexota bacterium | reverse complement strand
CCCCAGAAGCCACAAGCGGAGCACCTCTGCTGCCCAACGTCCATGGTGCTTGCGGGTATAGCGCACCTTGCTCGACTGGAAGTAGATATGCCGCGCCGCTACTACCTGGTCGCTGCTCTTGCCACCGTAGTGGATCACCTGGGCTGCAGGCACGTAGACGATGCGCCATCCTGCTGACCGGATCCGCCGGCACCAGTCCAGCTCTTCGGAGTACATAAAAAAGCCCTCGTCGAGGAGACCCACGGTCTCGATAACCTCCCTGCGGACCATCATCGCTGCTCCGGTCACCCAGTCCACATCCTGGATACCAGAGTCCTCAACATCGTCCACGTAGTACTGCTGAAGGCGCCGGCGTGGGAGCAGTGACTGGAGCCAGGTGCTCTCAAGGAACAGGACCGAGAGGCTGGGGAAACGGCGCCGCGATGACTGTGGCGAACCGTCGGGGTCCAGGAGCTTGGGGCCGACCAGGGCGACGTCGGGATGCTCCTGCAGGTAGGTCACCATCGTTTCCAGCGCATCTGCAACGATCTCGGTGTCAGGGTTCAGGAGCAGAACGTACTCACCTGTTGCCGTGCGAATGCCCAGGTTGTTGCCGCCTGTGAAGCCGCGGTTCTGCTCGCTGGCGATGAGGTGAACTGCAGGGAACGCCGATCGCACCATGTCGGCCGAGCCATCCTGGGAAGCGTTGTCGACGACGATGACCTCGATGCTCTCGGGGGCGGGCCAGGAACTGCGAATCGACTCCAGGGCGCGCGCGAGCAGGTCGCGAACGTTCCAGTTGACGATGACGACAGACAGGATAGCCGGCATGGCCACGCTTAAGTGACGCGGTCCACAGCGAACTGGACGAGTTCCTCGAGCGCACGTCGATGAGCGGACGGAGGATACGCCTGCAGTATGGTGAGCGCCTCTACCTTGCGGCTCCGCGCGGCCTGCATTGCTTTGTCGGTTGCCCCCGATCGAATGAGATCTGACAGGAAGTCCCCAATCTGAGCCTCGTCGGCCGTCCCTGAGAGCACTTCGTCCAGACGCCGGTCGTCCGGATGGTCCTCGGCATAGAGGATGATGGGGAGCGTGGCAAGTCCCTGACGGATGTCCACTCCAACAGGTTTGCCAATCTTGTGACTGTCGCCCAACAGATCAAGAACATCATCGGTGATCTGGAATGCCTCGCCCACCAAGTGCCCGAACTGCTGAGCTTGCTCGATACACTCAGGCGAAGACTGGGACAATAGGGGACCGATCTGGGCGCAGAGCGAAAACAGTGAAGCCGTCTTGGCGAAGATGCGCCCAAAGTAGGTCTCTTGTGACGGCAGGCAGCCATGGCTCCTGAACATCTGATCGAGCTCCCCGCGACAGATGGTCTCGAGGGTTGTGGAGAAGCGCTCGACGATCAGCGGTATGCCAGTGCGCGCGATCAGTCTTGCGGCCTGTGCAAAGGCGATGTCACCGGCCAACACAGCTGCTGTGACGGGCAACTGGGCGTTGAGCGTGGGAATGCCACGGCGCACGGACGCGTTGTCGATGATATCATCGTGAATCAGCGTTGCCGTGTGGAGCATCTCGACCCCAGCGGCAGCCAGAAGCGCAACCTCAAGATCGGATTGTGCGAGATGTGCAGAGAGAAGCACGATCGCCGGACGGAGCTGCTTCCCACCGCGGTTGACAAGCTGCTCTACAACGTAGCGTGCCGGAAGGGGAATGCTGCTACAGGCGGAGATCAACAGCGCTCTGGTCGCCTCCAGTTCTTGCTGCAGCAGCGTGGCGTACTGAAGCTCAGTCGCGGCTAGTCGGGCGTTCATGTGTCTCGGTGTGGCATTATACCACACTGCGACTGTTCACCCTGGAGAGGTTATGCGGGTGAACAGCCGCTGGGCGTTCTCGGTTGTCACGGCCTCAACGCTGCTGAGTGAGAGGTCCCTGAGTTTGGCGACGCATTCTGCAACGTGCACGAGGTAGGCGGGCTCATTGCGCTTCCCGCGATGGGGAACTGGCGCTAGATAGGGTCCATCAGTCTCTAGCAGCAGCCTGTCGATCGGCATCTCGCGCACGAGTTGCTGAAGGCCGGTTGCGCGTCTGTAGGTCACTGGCCCATCGATGCCGATGTAGAAGCCCAACGCCAGGACTTCCTGGAGGTAGTCAGTGCCTCCAGCGTATGAGTGAAAGACCCCCATTGCTGCCGGATCGCGCGCTTTCCACGAGCGGACAAGGTCCATCGTGTCGCGGTGGGCCTCGCGGTCATGGATGATCACCGGGAGGTGCAGCTCACTGGCGAGCGCAAGCTGCCGCCCAAACGCCAGGCGTTGCACGTCGGGGGCGGCGCACTGCCATAGTCGGGTGGCAACTCCGGGCCAGTAGTAGTCAAGGCCGATCTCGCCGACGGCCACAACTCCGCCGAAGCTCGCTAGCGAGGCCAGCGTGTCAATCGCTGCGGCATCGAGGAGGTCAGCCTCCGTTGGATGGATCCCCACGGCCGCAAAGAGGGACCACGTCTTGCCCGGATCACTGCTAGTGGCAAGGCTCACCGCAGCTCTGCTGTCTTCAATCGTTGTTCCCGGAACGATGACCGTGTGCACACCGGCGGAAACGGCGCGCGCGAGTGTAGCCTGACGATCGTCGGCATAGTCCGGATGCTGCAGGTGTATGTGTGTGTCGATCATGTGTCCCGACCACCGTCCCACACGATGCCTGTGCTGGCGTCTCTCCTTCGACCAAGCGGCAGGAGGCAAGTAGCGGAGCCAGACGCCATTATACCTGCATCGGCGAACAGAGCTCCGTCAGAATGGAACGCGTGAATCGATCTGTGCGCCGCAAATGTGGTTCTAATGCTGGTGTGTTATAATCGCCAAACTGAACGAAGGGATGAGCCGATGCGCTGCCGTACAATCGGCGGCGCTTTTCGCAAGACTGAATCGGACAGTGGGCGGCTAGGCATTGCTAGTTCCGCTGGTCCTTAGGAGGACAGATATGTTGCCGTGGTTCAATATGCAAGACCAGAACATCGAAGAACTGGTCAGAAAGGTGCCTGAGGAGGTGCCCGTCCTACCCCTCAGAAACACCGTCGCGTTCCCTTACATCGTGATGCCCCTGGCCGTGGGCATACCGAGGTCGGTGAAACTCATCGAGGAGGCCGAGAAGTCCGGCCGCCTGATCGGCTTGGTGGCGATGACCGACCCCTCGGTTGAGGTTCCGGATCCGTCGCAGGTTCACTCGGTGGGTACGGCGGCGATCATCCATCGTGTCATGCGCGCCGACGATGGAACGCTAACCGTGTTTATCCAGGGATTGGAGCGTTTCCGTGTCCTTGAATGGACTGCAGAAGAGCCCTATCTGCGGGCACGCATCGAGATGGCCCCGGATGTGGTTGAGGAGTCGGTTGTGGAGGAAGCGCTGCGCCGCAACCTTCTAGATATCACCACCCGGCTGGCCGAGCTCATCCCCCAGTTCCCTGACGAGGCTGTTCGCTTCATTCAGCAGTTAACCGACACGCGGCTGCTCGTCTACCTTATCGCGTCCAATATGCGCATCGCCATGGAGGAGGCTCAAGAACTGCTGGAACTCGATGCGCTTGCTGCCAAGATGACCTTCCTGATCAAGGTGTTGACGCGCGAGCTTGAGGTACGCGAGATTGGCCAGCAGATCCAGGAAAAAGCCAAAGAAGAGATCGAGAAGAACCAGCGCGAGTACTATCTCCGTCAGCAGATGGACGCCATCCGCAAGGAATTGGGCGAAGGCGATGATGGTAAAGAGGACGTTGCTGAGTATCGTAGCAAGATCGAAGAAGCTGGAATGACGGATGAAGCCAAGGATGAGGCCCTTCGTGAGCTGGCACGCCTTGAGAAGATGCCGCCGCAGGCCGCCGAGTACTGGGTGATCAAGACCTACCTTGACTGGCTCACGACACTTCCGTGGCAGGTGACGACTGAGGACAAACTGGAGATACCCTACGCCCGGCAGGTCCTGGACGAGGACCACTACGATCTGGAAGACGTGAAGGAGCGCATCCTGGAATTCCTTGCGGTGCGCAAGCTGCGCCAGGAACGTGGGCTTGATGCGGAGGTCGCCTCGGATCTGCAGGGACGAAAGGTTGAGGGGATGGGGGCGATCCTGGCCCTTGTGGGCCCCCCTGGCGTGGGCAAGACTTCTCTCGGGCAGTCGATAGCCCGCTCATTAGGGCGGGAGTTCACCCGAATGAGCCTCGGGGGTATGCATGACGAGGCTGAGATCCGCGGGCATCGTCGTACCTACATCGGGGCGATGCCAGGCCGAATCATGCAAGCTATCAAACGGGCCGGGGTGAAGAACCCGGTGTTCATGCTTGACGAAGTCGACAAGATCGGGGCCGACTGGCGCGGTGATCCCTCGTCAGCGCTCCTCGAAGTGCTCGATCCGCAGCAGAACCATGCATTCCGCGATCACTATCTGGATGTCGACTTCGATCTCAGCAAAGTGCTCTTCATCTGCACCGCGAACACCACAGCGACCGTACCGGCCCCGCTGCTGGATCGTATGGAGGTCATTCAGCTCGATGGTTACACGGAGTATGACAAACTGCACATAGCGCGGCAATATCTGGTTCCACGTCAGTTGCTGGTGAATGGGCTCAAGGAGGAGGAGATAACCTTCACCGACGACGCACTTCGGGCGATGATCAGGGACTACACGCGCGAAGCGGGAGTACGGCAGCTTGAGCGCAGTATCGGGAAAGCTTGCCGTAAGGCGGCAACCCAGATCGCCGAGGGCGTTGTGATTGACTTGCCCATCACTGTCGATGCAAGCAAGGCTCGGCAGTACCTTGGCAAGCCACATTACCGTTTCGAGGCCGCGTTGCGCACGGAGAAGCCTGGCGTGGCTACTGGACTTGCCTGGACTCCAACGGGTGGCGAAGTTCTGTTTGTGGAAGCGGCAGCGATGCCTGGTTCCGATGAGCAGTTCATACTCACCGGGCAGCTTGGCGACGTGATGCGTGAGTCTGCGCGGATCGCGCTCAGCTACGTGGAGTCACACCTCGAGGGGCTGGGTCTGTCGAAGGAGAAAGGGTGGGGCAAGGTCCACCTCCATGTTCCGTCGGGCGCTGTGCCCAAAGACGGGCCTTCGGCCGGAGTGACGATGGTGACTGCGCTCGTCTCACTGCTCACGCAACGACCTGTCGATCCGACGACGGGAATGACGGGCGAGGTTACGCTCCAGGGGCAGGTACTACCGATCGGCGGTCTGAAACTGAAGGCGCTGGCAGCCCATCGTGCGGGCCTCAAGCGGGTCATTGTGCCCAAACTCAATGAGGTGGATCTGGACGAGATCCCTGAGGCGGTGCGCAATGATATGGAGTTCATCCTCGTTGACGACATCTCCGAGGTCCTGCACCATGCACTGATCGGCGATGCTGTTGCTCCCGACCAGACGCCAGCGTCGCAGCCGGTGGAAGAGCCCACGGTTCCCGAGCCTGTTGTGGGTTAGCATCCGCGCAGATCGAATAGGAAAGAGGGGGCTGCTGTCGATTGACAGCGGCCCCCTCCGCTGTGTCACCTACGGTTAGCGGATGACTGACTTAGGCGTCGGGGTCAGCCGTGTGATGTGGATGCGCTCGCGATCCAGCATCTCATTGGTGCGGGGCGCGATCTCGTTCTTCCAGGTGTCACTCTGGTACACTTTTTCGTAAAGAGCTTCGCGATCCTCTTCACTCTCGAACCGTCGGATCCATACGTAGAGGTCGTCCTCCTGCTCGCCGACGAAGCTTCCGACCACGACCATTCCTTGTGCTATCTGAAAGGGAATGATCGTCTCCTCCATCAACTTGACCCACTCATCGCGCCTTCCGGGCTTGATGCGATACTGCCTCAGTTCGAATAACATCGTATGCTCCTAGATTGGGGTATGGCGGCCACCCGAAGTGTAGAGCGGCGTTCGGTGCTGTCAACGGGTGCTTGCACACCCGAATTCGTGCCTCGCGCTGGCTCTGATATAATGGCTCCATCTTGGCCTGAGGCGCTGGAGGATGTGATTCGTGGATGATCTGGTCGTCTTCTGTGACCGCGACAGCCTGGAGGCGGGGCTCTTGGCCGAGTTCATTCAGAACCGTCGCGTGCCGCAAAACCTTTTCTACCTGATGAATGGAGCGGATTCCTTCTATAGCTATCGGAACCTTGAGGTCGATCAGATCCCATGGCGGGAGGAGTACGAATTCTTCATCCGTCAGTCTCTCTGGACGAAGAGTCAGAGCATCGGCTTCATCAGTCTGGGGTGTGGCAATGCGCGTCCCGAGAAGCAACTG
>JAKJAE010000170.1:5981-6300 GCA_022707665.1 Chloroflexota bacterium | reverse complement strand
GTTGCGCCCGCCTCCAGTACCTCTTCGTGGTTAGGTGCAGGCGCCCCTTCCTCGCCGACCAGCGTATTGCTGATCCCCGATAGGCCCAGGACGCGCACGTTACTGTGGCGTGCCGTGATCACCTCTGGCACGGTGGACATGCCGACGGCATCTGCTCCGATGACGCGCAGGAATCGTACGTCCGCCGGTGACTCGAAATTGGGTCCGGCGAGGCAAATGTACACGCCCTGCTGGAACGGGATTCCGGCCTTCAACGCAATCTGCCGGGCCAGCTCGCGCAACGCCGGGTCATACGCATCGTTCATGCTGGGAAAACGGG
>JAKJAE010000170.1:0-5918 GCA_022707665.1 Chloroflexota bacterium | reverse complement strand
ATCCCGACAAGGTTGATGTGGTCGCGGATGATCATGATCTCACCCGGGCGGTAGGTCGTATTCACGCCGCCCGCGGCATTGGTGACGATCAGCACCTCGATTCCCAGGAGGGCCATGACCCGCACAGGGAATCCGATTTGCCCCATACTGTACCCTTCATAGTAATGGGTTCTGCCCTGCATGACTACGACCGGTTGCCCTTCAAGCGTGCCCAGGACCAGTCGGCCGGAGTGTCCTAGCACGGTCGACACTGGAAAGTGTGGAATCTGCCCAAAGTCGACGGACACCGGCGCTTCGATGGCATCCGCCAGAGGGCTCAGCCCCGACCCCAGGATCATGCCCACACGGGGTCTGAGTGTCGTGTGCTGCCGAACGGAAGCTGCGGCTTCCTCCATCATCGATAGAGTGGGAAACGGTTCCATCGGCGTTCTCCTAAAGTGCGCTGTGACATTCATTGATTGGGCTCTGCGTGCTCGTCGGGGGGAGCCGGTTTGTCACCCGGACTCTCGCCGACCGGGAAATGGGCACGTGGGTGCGCGCGGTTGTAAGCCTCACGCTTGCGTCTGCTGGAAATGTCAGTGTAGATTTGTGTCGTCGTGATGCTGACGTGCCCCAACAATTGCTGTACCTCACGCAGTTCCGCGCCGCCCTCAAGGAGATGGGTGGCAAACGTGTGCCGTAAGGTGTGGGGTGTGACCCATGGCGGTAGCCCCGCAGCCTGTACGTAGTTTTGGACGATCAGCCACAGGCCCTGACGAGTCATAGGGTGTCCGGCGCTATTCAAGAAGAGGGTGGATTCAGCAGCCGAGTCGTCAGATCGGGCTTGTGTTTCCGAGTGTGCGGGCCGATAGTCGGAGCGCAGCAGGGAGGGCCGCCCTGATTGCACGTATCGCGCAATACTTTCCAGTACTCGGGGGTAGAGGGGGATGATGCGCTCCTTGCTGCCCTTTCCAAAGCAGCGCACGCTCCCTGCCTCGAAATCCACATCATGGGTACGCAAGTGGATGACCTCCGATACGCGCATGCCCGTTGCGTAAAGCAATTCGAGCAGCGCCCGATCGCGAAGGGCTGTGGGTGTGTCCTCAGCCGTAGGGGCCTGTTCGCCTTGCTGATGCTGCGTCTCCGGTGTCTCAGCGAGGAGGTGCGAGGCAGCAGCGGGACGCTCGGTGGCACCTAACAGCCGTTCGACTTGACTCTGCGTCAGCACCTTGGGCAGTCGCTTCTCCGTCCTGGGCTGGTGCAACCAGTCCAGATACTCAGGACTGATGATGCCTTCGGCGTATGCGAACTTGAGGAAAGCACGGGTTGCGGCGACTTTCCGTGCCACGGTTGCTGTACTGTACCCCTCTTGCTGGAGTGCGACGACGAACCCATCAAGCTTCTCGGGTGCGAGCTCTTCCAGGGGAGCATCGAGAGTCGCGACGAAACTCTGGAACTGCTGTAGGTCGTGTTCGTACGCAGCCAACGTGTTCGGTGAATAGCCTCGCTCGAACTTCAGATGGTGCAGAAAATCGCGCAGCAGCGTCTCCATCAGAGCCTCACCGTACGAACGCAACGTCTGGTGTTGGAGGAGAGGCCGCGATTATCTGAGGGTGCGCGGTCGCCAGTGACCAGATGGACCGCGCGATCTGTTCGGTCGCATTCGGGCGCGCCAGTGCTCGGGATTGGGCCGCCATAGCATGTCGCTTCTCCTCATGCTCTACCAGTTGCATAACGGCGCGCGCCGCCTGCCGTGGGATGGGTGCCCAAATCCCGGCGCCATTGCGTACGACGTGCGTGACATTCCCCTCTTCCTGCCCCGGCAAAGCAGCAAACAGCACCATAGGCAGCCCCGCAATGAAGGCTTCTGCCAGCGTATTGGGGCCTGCCTTGGTGACCAGGATGTCGGATGCCCGCATCCAGAGCTCCATATTGTCGACGAATCCCTCTATCCGGAACGATCCTGGCAATTCCATACGGTCCAGGTCTTGCTTGAGTGTGCGATTGCGGCCTGCAATGACGACAACTTCAGGCGCCTGGCGGCTACTGGTACACAAGCGGGCCAATGAGCGAACGACGTGTCTGAGTGGGCCCATTCCCTCCCCGCCTCCCACGATCAACACAATGGAGCGATCAGGGGAAAGGCCCAGTGCGGTCCGTGCATCAGATTGAGAGATCCTCATAGCCTCGATAAAGGCCCGACGCGCGGGCATTCCCGTCACGCGGATGCGATCTGCGTCAACGTTGCAGCGTTCCGCACGTGCTTTCGCCGCCGGTGTCGGCACGCAGTAGAGGTCGGCACCGGGTACGAACCATGCTGCGTGCGTGGTCACCATATCCACTGCAACGATGGCGAAGGGGACCTCTAGACCCATCGTACGCAGGCTCATTGACAACGCGTAGTTGGGGATGGGATGGAAAGAGACGAAGACGTCCGCGGGATGGCGCTGGAGTAGGTCGCAGAGAGCGGCACGAGTGTAGGGCCAGACGATGCGCGAGACCGTCTTGACCAATCCAGCCCCATCTGACAGATGGAACCCAACGCCCCAGGGGATGCCACTGAGGCCGACGGCCGCCGGATACCATTCGGGAAAATGGTAGAAGGGCCATTGGTCGAGTGCGACAAACACGTCCAGAAGCTCTACAGTCGCTTCCGAACCGTAGAGCCGCTCTATTTCATCTTTGACGGCCTGCGCCGATGCGCGGTGTCCTCCCCCTGTGGCAGAAAACAGGAAGACGAAGCGCCTTGGCTCTGTCCTGCGGCCTGCTGAAGGTTGCGGTGGGTATAGTTCCACGATGCCTACCTTTCGCCCCCGTCGACGGGGGTCAAGCCCCGTTCGATGAAGCGCTTAATGCCGCGCTCAAAACGGCGTCGAGGCACCAGGACGTAGCGTTGACACGTGAGGCATTCAGCGCCGACGTCCAGGCCTACGCGCAGAACGCGCCATACCCTGCCCCCACAAGGGTGCGCCTTGCGCAGCTCCACGATATCTCCGATCGCTAACGGGATGGGCTCGGACATCATCTCTTCCACACAGAAATGGACCCCCGCTGAACTGGTCGTCCTTACGTCAGAGAGACTCTGCGTGGGTGCACACGCAGATGCTCGGCCTGAATGATCTGTAGCACCTTGTCGACAGCATCGTCGAGCTCACACTCGCGGTTGACGACGACATAGTCGAATGCGCCAATCTGTTCCATCTCGTTCCGCGCCGTCTGGATGCGTTGCTCTAGCTGTGCCGCTGTCTCGGTTTTGCGCTTGCGCAAGCGGTCCACCAGCTCTTCTTCTGACGAAGCGCTGAGGAAGACCAGGATGGCTTCGGGAATCAAGCGCTTGATCGTTGCAGCGCCCTGAACGTCCAGACGCATCACGACGTCCTGGCCACTTGCCAACGCCTCACGGACCTGCTGTTTGGGAATGCCCTTGTACTGCCCGTAGACGATGGCGTACTCCAGCAATGCATCCTGCTCAATCATCTGCTCGAAGGACTCAGGAGAGACGAAGAAGTAGTCAGTTCCATGGACCTCGCCGGGACGCGGCGGGCGTGACGTCGCAGTGATCACAAAATGGAACTGCGCTCCCCGGGCTATCATCCGCTCGACGAGGCTATCTTTCCCGACACCTGAAGGTCCTGATATGACGACCAGCAGCGGCGTGATCTGCGGGTTGTAGGGATCGGCAACGACGTCGTCGCTCATAGGGTTGCTCCTGGTCGGGCTTCACAGTATAATCACATGGGTCCAGATTGGTCGCACTTGGACCTGGCTTACCCATGTCCTTCAGGCGCTTGCCCCTTACAGCGTCCTGATTGGTCTGCGTGCAAACTGACGGAGCGTCAGTCGAAGTAGGGGGCGGCACTATCATGCGCTGATGTCTTTGCTCATATGCCCGTCCTATGAGCAACATAACTATACCACATTTGACCGAGGAGATGAAAGATGCCGATCTACGAATACCGGTGCGAGCAGTGTGCGCGTCGCTTCTCGGTGTTTTGGCGCTCCTTTGCCGACGTGGACGAGACCAAGGTCTACTGCAAACGGTGTGGGAGCAATCAAGTACACCGATTGGTGTCGCGGGTGCGGGTGGTCAGATCAGAGGACAGCCGCCTCGAGGACATGGCTGACCCCAGCGCCTGGGGGGATCTGGACGAAAACGATCCCAAGAGCATGGGACGCTTCATGCGCAAGATGATGAGCGAAATGGGCGATGAGGCGGGAGAGTTGGGGCCAGAGCTTGAGGAGGTCGTCGACAGGCTCGAGGCCGGGCAGGATCCTGAGGAAATTGAAAAGGATATGCCTGATCTGATGGGCGAGGGTGCCGGGCCAGGGATGGGGCCTGCTGGAGATAGCTACAGCGCATCGGACTTTGACGATTGAATGGAATGGAAAGGGAACGGATCGCGTGAGTGATGCTTTGCAGGGTAAGTGGGCACTGATTCTGGGTGCCTCGAGCGGCTTCGGTGCAGCTTCGGCACGTGCGTTAGCGCGTGAGGGGATGAACATCCTCGGCGTGCATCTCGACCCGCGTCGGACGCTGGCACGAGCCGAAGCTGTCGTTGCCGATATCGAGGCTGCTGGCGCCAGGGCAATCTTCTACAACACCAACGCTGCCGATGCGCGACGCCGCGCACAGTTGGTGGCCTCGATGGCAGAGACGCTTTCCGCCGAGCCGGTGTCCAGTATCCATCTCCTCGTGCATACGTTGGCGTTTGGCACCTTGCGTCCCTATATCACCGACGATCCTGCGAATGCGGTGCAGGCGAGCCAGATGGATATGACGTTGGCTGTCATGGCACACAGCCTTGTCTACTGGGCACAAGATCTGGTCCACGCAGGATTGCTCCGGCGAGGTAGTCGGGTTTATGCTATGTCGAGTATCGGATCGCAGCGTGTCTCATCCCACTATGGCCCGGTATCGGCAGCCAAGGCGGCGCTTGAGGCACACGCAAGGCAGCTCGCGGTGGAGCTGGCGCCTGCAGGGATTGCTGTCAATTGCCTGATGCCGGGCGTAACCGATACCCCTGCCTTGCGCGCGATCCCTGGACACGAGACGATCCTGCAGCAGGCGCACGCTTACCACCCTGCGCACAGGCTGACCCAGCCCGAGGACGTGGCGCAGACGTTGGTTGTGCTGGCAGACCCGCGTCTAACCTGGATCTCAGGGGCTGTCATCCCAGTCGACGGGGGGGAGTCCCTCGTGGCTGCAGGTTAGTGCAAGTTGACTTTGTGCCTGGGTATGATACAATATCTGGAGTTTATCAGACCCATCTAAGTTGCGTGCCGCCGTGTTTACGCAATACTGGATGGAATAGGAGTTGGATGTGGACGAACTGATTCATGCCTCTACGCCTTCGGAGTCTGTGGAAAACCAATTGGAAGTGCCCGGAGATGCTGTGAACGAAGTCGCGGCTGCTGCTGCTGCCCCTGAGGTGTCTGGCGCGCCAGCCCCTGCTGGGGTTGCTCCCAAGGAAGCACCTGTCTCGTGGGAGGATCAGCTTGAGGAGTCTCTTTCCGCCAGCACTCTCAAGCGGGGTGAGTTGCGCGAGGGAACGATCCTCTATCGCCGTAACGACGGCTTTGTCGTTGACATTGGGGCTAAGCGCGATGGCTTTGTGCCTTTCGAGGACCTTGCCGAGGTTCAGGGCCGCGAGTTCAACGTTGGTGACACAGTCCCCGTCGTTGTGGCCAAGTTCCGCGATTCCGATGGTAACGTAGAGCTATCCATCTCCCAGGCGTTGTTGCAGGAGGACTGGCTCATTGCCGAGAAGCTCCTGGAGAGCCAGGATGTCTATGAGTCCCGGGTGACCGGGGCCAACCGCGGTGGGTTGACGGTTGAATTTGGTCGTCTGCGGGGCTTTGTGCCGATGTCGCAGTTGATTGGGTTCAACCGCATTCGGCAGCCTGGGGAGCGCCAGCGCCGTCTGGAGGCGATGGTGGAC
>JAKJAE010000016.1 GCA_022707665.1 Chloroflexota bacterium | reverse complement strand
CTCTGCCCGGATGCCCTGACCCGCCAACGGTTTACCTCGTGGGTAGCCGCTGGAGGGGATCAGATGCCCGTCATTGGTAGCCTATCTGATCAGCCCGATGCGTACGCCATCAACGGGCTGGGGCCGTTCGGCCTGAACTTCGCGCTGGTGGCGGCTGATGAACTGGCTGAGTTGGTCCTTCACGATCGCCAACCGACGTTGTTCGCGATGGCGCAATCCTGATTTGCGGCGCCCACTGTGGTCAGGAGCTGTATGGAAAGCGAGACGTCAGACCCCGGCGAAATCGTCAAGGTCGCCATCGTAGACGATCATTTCTTCTTTCGCCAGGGAATCCGCGATGTGTTGAACTCGCAGCCGGGCATTACCGTCGTGGGAGAGAGCAGCGATGGAGAAGAGGCGCTCGAGATGATCGCGGAAACACGTCCCGATGTCGTCTTAATGGACGTCAATCTCCCTACGATCAACGGCCTGCAGGTGACGCAACAGATCAAGAATGATCATCCGGATGTCGCCGTTGTCATCCTGACTGCCTATGATGACGAAGAACAGATCTACCGCGCCATCCGCATCGGGGCCTCGGCGTATTTCGCCAAGGATGTCGCACCCGCACAACTCGTGGAGACTGTGCGATTGGTAGCCCAGGGATACACCCTGATTGCCAATAAATGCATGACCCAGGAAGAGGTCGGTCAGTGGCTGTTTGAGTTATATCGCCGGTACGGGATCAGCCCCGAGGACACAACATTCTCGCCGCTGACCGAGCGCGAGATGGAGATCCTACAGCAGATCATCGAAGGGCTGAGCAATAAGGAGATCGCCATCACGCTCGGAATCAGCCAACAGACGGTCAAGAATCACGTCACCTCGATTCTGGCAAAGTTGAACCGGTCAGATCGGACGCAGGCCGCCATTCACGCCCTCCGCCATGGCTGGGTGCGCCTGCAGAAGCTGTAAGCCAGCACACCGTGTATCGAAAGCATCAAGAGAGGGTTCTATGGTAGAGAACAGTTGGGATCAGTTCACGGACTTCTGCCGGCTTGGATCCGAGCAGGTGCAGCGTGAATTGAGAGAGATCGACTTGCTGATTCAACAAACGGCGAGCGAGGTGGACCGCTTCGTGCAGACTAACGCCCGCGCCGTGGCCCGGGTGCGGCAGATGGAATCGACCTTCGACACCGTGCCCCGCGACGACATCCGCAAGACGTATGACACGCTGATCGAGAATCAGCAGCGGCTGTTCACGATGAGAGGACAGCTGGAAAAACTGCAGAGCGACCAGCGCAACCTGACCCGCATCGCAGAGCTCTACAACAAGGTCCTCGGTTTTGCACCCCCCGAGGTCGCCATGGACCAGCCCGGCTCCCAGGATGATGGCAAAGACAATACACAGGCGATGGTCATCAGCATCATCGAGGCGCAGGAACAGGAACGGCTACGCCTATCGCGGCAGATGCACGACGGGCCGGCGCAGTCACTGACAAACCTGGTCTTGCAGGCCGAGATCTGCGAGCGATTGTTCGATCGTGACCCCGAGCGCGCCCGACACGAGCTTGGCGAGCTGAAGAAGAGCGTGGTCAACGCCTTCAAGACGGTAAAGGTCTTCATCTTCGACCTGCGCCCGATGATGCTGGACGATCTGGGGTTGGTCCCGACGATGCGGCGGTACGTGGAAGGTATCACCAACGAGGGATTCACAGGATTGACGCTGAAGGTTACCGGAAAGGATCGCCGGTTGGCACCTCACAAGGAAATCACGATTTTCCGTGTCATCCAGGCGCTCATTCACATAGCACGCGAACAGGATCAGGCCACCAATATTGTCACCCATCTGAACATCGAGGACGACGAGGTGCGTATGACGATGGAGGACAATGGTGTTGGGTTTGAGATCGACGAGACCCTGACGTCGCCCGATGCTGTGCGGCTCAACCTCCCCACACTGCGCGAGCGCATCGAAATGCTCAATGGGACCATCCGATTTGCCAGCGCACCCGGGAAGGGGCTACGGGTGAGTTTAAGGTTGCCCGTGGAGGTGGCGAACCCGTAGCGAATTCACCGACTGAAGCGGCTAACGTCACGGGAAGTTGCCCGTATCAGTGGGTGGGGGCTTCCCGCGCCATTTCTTACGCCGATTCCCCACCAGGAACTCAACAAACACAGGAGATGATGCCACGTTAACCCAACTAGCCCGCAATATCCTTTCGGCTCCTCATCGTCTCGCCCTGCCCATCGGCGTCTATGCAGGGCTCGCGATAACAGGAGCAACTGTGCGCGCCGCCGTGACCGATGGCTCGATTCAAGCTGAGGCTGTACTGGCCATGCACGAACGGTTCAACTCCGACTTTCTGCTCACAGCCATGGATCTTAGCGCCGAGGCGGAGTCCTTCGGCTGTTCCGTCCGACTGAGTGACGACGATATCCCCACGATCCTGGGGCGACATGTGACTTCGCGCACCGAAATCGAAGCGCTTCCCATCCCACAACCCGG
Organism: Chloroflexota bacterium; assembly: GCA_022707665.1. GTDB lineage: Bacteria > Chloroflexota > Anaerolineae > B4-G1 > SLSP01 > PWVB01. The sequence goes on along the minus strand of JAKJAE010000016.1, from coordinate 15,296 downwards.
TGACTGCCGTACTGCCGTGCACCTGAATGCGGCTCGCGAGCTAGCTGAGGCGAATACTGGCAAACCCGTCCTGGCGGGCATGATCGGTCCGTTCTCGTTAGCGGGCCGCATCTTCGGCGTGAGTGAGGCATTGGAGGCATCCGTCACCGAGCCCGAGTTGATCGGAGCTCTGCTCGAAAAGGTTACGTTGTACCTGATTGACTATGCACTGGCCTTCCGCCAGGCTGGGGCCCAGGGAATCGTGATGGCAGAGCCAACGGCAGGGTTACTTTCTCCTCGCGGTATGGATAAGGCCGCGGCACCGTACATACGTCAGGTTGTCGATGCAGTACAAACGGAAGACTTCACCGTGGTCTACCACAACTGCGGGGCCCGACTCGTTCATCTCTCACGGATATTGGCTTCCGGCGTCGCAGTCTGCCATTTTGGCATCCCCATGGATCTTCCAGCTGCGCTGGATCAGCTATCCGAACGTGAAGATACGCGTGACGTCATCTTGTCAGGCAACCTGGACCCCACATCGCTCTTCTTCCAGGGCACACCAGACAGCGTCATCGCCCAGACGGAATCTCTCCTGAAAGCCACGGCAGACCATCGCAACTTTGTGATCGGCTCGGGCTGTGATTTGCCCCCTGGCACTCCTGCTCAGAATCTGGAAGCATTCTACGAAACAGTGCGGAATACCCAGGTCTCTTGACATACCCTCTTGACTTTCAACTGCAGTCTATGCTATAGTAGGACGCGTTAGCACAGGTGGCCCAACCACCCGTGCTTTTTTTTCGCGTATGCTGCAGTTGACAAGGATGTGAAGCTCACTACTCTATTATCGTCGGCATGCTAGAATGCAGGCTTGGTGGGGGGACCCCATTGGCCTCTGCCTCACAGCCCCGGGAGACCTGGCATTTACCGATGTGCCCGCGCCTGCCGCATAGCACGCTCACCGTAGCCATAAGGAACTGTGCCCTTGGTGTTGGAAGAACCATTCGAAGAAGAACAGGAAGAGGACACCGCACCTCTCGATGCCTACCTGACAGGCGCTGAGACCCTGCTTGCGCTCGGGTCCGAACGCGGTTACGTCACCTATGAGGACATCCAACGCGTCTTTCCGGAAGCAGAGGATGATATCGGCAAGCTGGATGAGACGATCTCCACATTACTCGATGCGGGTATCGTCGTTGGCGGGCCGGGGGAAAAGGTGCCCAGCGGACTGGCAAAAGCTCTTGGAGATCTCGAGGAGCTGGAAGGGCTCGGAGATCTGGAGGATCTGGACGCCGAAGAGAAGACCGAGGAGGATATCTACCGAGCGATAGAGATCGATGACACCATCGGCCTCTATCTCAAGGAGATCGGCAAGGTTGCCCTCCTTACCGCGGAGGAAGAGGTCTTGCTGGCCCAGCGAATGGAGTCCGGGAAGAAGGCTCAGGCGCGCCTCGGCGCTGGAAGGTATGGCAGTGATGAGAAGCGCTATGAGCTTGAGCGCCAGCTCGAGGATGGGATCGATGCCCGCGAGCATCTGATCCGTGCCAACTCACGACTCGTCATCAGCGTAGCAAAGAAGTACATCGGGCGCGGCGTCCCCTTCCTCGATCTGATCCAGGAAGGCAACATCGGCCTGATCCGTGCGTCTAACAAATTCGACTATAAACGCGGCCACAAGTTCTCCACGTACGCCACGTGGTGGATCAGGCAGGCGGTGACACGTGCTATCGCCGACCAGAGTCGCACCATTCGTGTGCCTGTGCACATGGGCGATCAAATCAACAAGATGCTGCGGATTTCGCATCAATTGACGCAGCGGCTGGGCCGTAGTCCCACACCCGAGGAGCTCGCGGCCGAGATGGAGATTCCAGCGCGCAAAGTGGAGCAGATGCTCGACGTAGCCCGTCGTCCGCTCTCATTGGAAATGCCAACGGATGACGAGGGCGAAAGCACGCTGGGTGATTTCGTCGAAGACACCGAAAGCCCCTCGCCGCCCGACCGTGTCAGTTCCGATATGCTGCGCGACCAGTTGATGGAGATCCTCGTGGACCTCCCCCCGCGCGAGGTAAAGATCCTCCAGATGCGCTATGGGCTCTTGGACGGACAGACGTACACGCTCGAGCAGGTGGGGAAGAAACTCGGAGTTACGCGTGAGAGAGTGCGGCAGATCGAGGCACAAGCGCTGAGCCGTCTGCGGCACCCGGCGCACGCCCGACGCCTTCGCGATTTCCTGCGCAGCTAGAGAGGGGGCGGCCTCAGGCTGTCCCCTCGGCAACCACGATGACCTGGCCTGCAGCAGCCCGGGTGAGTCGATCGCGTATCGCCAGACCCAACCCTTCCGACCCCAGATCGCGGACCATGATCACCGATACACCCGCCTGATCGAGGATCCGCAACGCGCCATAGAGTTGTTGCGCCACTTCTTCCAGAGAGTCAACGGAACCCAACCGCGCCGTGGTCACTGGGAACTCGGCGAAGGCCGGTGAGTCCTCATCCACCAGCAGGAGCCCCACCTTCTCGCCACGCGCCAGGTGTTGGGAAAGGTCGTGCCGCATCCGTTCCAGTACCGGAACAAGCTCTCCGCGATAGAGGAGCACGACCGCCCGAGGCGCGTAGTGCTTCAGGGTCGTTCCGGGCGAGATCAACGAATCCCCCTCGGTAGGAAGCTCCTGAGCCACCTGCACCTCGCCCAGAACCCGGGCCAGCGCTTCGCGGCTCACACCGCCGGGCCGCAGGATCGTGGCCACTGGGCCGGCAAGGGACAGCACCGTCGACTCGACGCCTACCTGGGTGCTACCACCATCGAGCACCATGTCGATACGGTCGTTCAGATCAGCCAACACATGCTCGGCACACGTCGGGCTTACCCTTCCGAAACGGTTTGCGCTGGGCGCAGCAATGGGAACCCTGGCGGCAGCCAACAGGGCATGTGCGACCGGATGGGAAGGCACGCGCACGGCGACCGTGTCGCCACCCGCTGTCACCGCCAGGGGCACCTGCGGCCCACGCGGCAAGACCAGCGTGAGAGGGCCGGGCCAAAATCGGGCAGCGAGCGCGACAGCGACATCGGGAACGTGTGAGACGACCTCGCGCAGTGACTCCGCCGCGACCAGGTGCACAATCAAAGGGTCGAATGTAGGCCGCTCTTTGGCACGGAAGATCCTGGCAACGGCATCAGAGTCCAGGGCATTTGCTCCCAGACCGTATACCGTCTCGGTCGGAAAGGCCACGAGCCCGCCCGCGCGAATCACTGCGGCTGCACGCGCGATGGGTTCCGGTGCTGGGTGCTCACGGTCAACCCGGAGGAGCACCGTCATCCGGCGGCCCCTTGTGAAGAGCGGCGGAGGCGTCCCCACAGCAGAACCAGGGCCAACGCAATCAGGAGTCCACCCTCGACCCTGGTCCAAACCCGCGGCAAGCCGGCCCGCACCACAACGGCTTCCGGATAAAGGGTTGCACTCCCATCCCACTCCACTTCTTCGATCTGGTAGCGATAGCGCCGCCACGGCCGGAGGCTGGCATCGTCATCGGCATAGCGGTAGGCGGCCCCGACCATCTCGTCGCCCTCTGACGGAATTAGCTCCGGATTGACCCGGACCACAGCGCTCTCCGACAGCGGGGCACGGTAGACGTTGAACCCTGCAGTACCTACCTCGCTTGCCGTCTCCCAGCTCACCACCACAGGTGAGATATCCGCGAACAGCAATGTAAGGCCTGTGCCACTGAGGGCCAGGGAGAGGATCACGACTATGCCCAACGAGTTCACCCACCGCGAAATGTGGTTGCGCATCGTATAGACTCCTTCCGATGACTGGCAGCGTGATCCGTCAAGGCTGTGAAGGATTACGCGATCAGGCGAGCCGCTTCGCTTGTATGGCAGAAATGGACACTATACCAGTCGGCGATATCCGGATGCTTCGCAGGATAGTGGGCCGAGATGAAGGCCTCGATCTCCTCACGATACGCGGGATTGCTCAATGCAACGCACGATCCACGGAAACCGGCGCCACTGAAACGTGCCCCATAGACGCCTGGACACGCGCAGAGGATCTCATAGAGCGAGGTGAGGTGCGGAGAACCCGATTCATAGTTGTGCACGGAACTGGCGCCCGAAGCGCGCATCAACTCCCCCACCCGGCCGATGTCGCCAGCGCGCCACGCCTCTACGCCTTCGCGCACCCGCTCCAGCTCGGTGAAGAAGTGACGGGCCCGGCGATCAAGCGGCGCCGGCAGGCGACTCCCCCACTGGGCATAGATGCCCGGATCCACCAGACGCAGTCTGCTGTTGCCGTTGGTCGAAGGCTGGCCTGACCAGGCCAGCATCAACTGCGCTGCCTCCTGGCACTCCGCAACCCGGTTGTTGTAGGCAGTGCCCACCAGAGCCTTGCGGATTCCGGAATAGACCACGAGAATCTCGTAGTCGGCTGGGCTTGCCGCTGTTGGGATCCGCTGCACCTCCATCGTGCGACAGTCCAGAAAGGTCAAGCAGTCACGATCGCTCAGAAGAATCATCGACTGGTCCAGTACCCCGTTCCGGAGCCCCAGGTAGACATTTTCCACATAGCGATCAAGCTCGATGTTCTCCTGTGGCGTCAGCGCTAGACCGTTCGCCGACTCAAGCGCAAGCAAATAGGCAACCCCGACAGCCGCCGATGAGCTAAGGCCACCGATGGGCATCGTTCCCATCACAACGGCATCTAGCCCCAAGTAGATGGCGTGAGACCGCACCAGGGCAAGTGCGGCGCCCCGCGCGTAGTTGCCCCAATCCTGGGGAACCAAGGGCGGAATCGAGTCCAGCGAAAAGTCGGTACACCCCTCAAAGTTCAAGCTTGTGACACGGACACGTGCGTCCGTGCGCGGCACAAAGGCGAGATAGATGGCCTGATCCAGCGCCATCCCCGTGACGAGACCGTCCTGATGGTCGACGTGGGCTCCCAACGGAGAGACACGCAGGGGCGAACGGACGACACGGATCTCGTCGTCAGAGCACCCCACACGCGCCCGAAGATGCGATTTAAGTTGTTCGACAAGTTGCTCAAAAGACACGGCCGTTTCCCCCAGAAAAATAGGATCGCCTAGGCGTGGTTCAGGAATCCCTGAGCCTCAAGATAATCCACGATCGCGCGCGCGTTTTCCTCGGGCGTCCTCCCCACGGTCTGGAGCGCAAGCTCGGGATTGAGCGGTTCCTCGTAGGGATCGTCGATCCCCGTGAAACCCTTGATCTCGCCACGGCGTGCACGCGCGTACATTCCCTTCTCGTCGCGCTCTTCGCAGACCTCGATCGGCGTGTCGACATACACCTCGACAAAACGATCCTCGCCCACCATCTTCCGCGCCTCATTGCGCGTGTTGCGGTAGGGGCTAATTGCAGCGCAGATCACTGTCCCATTGTGGCGAGCGATCTCTCCTGCCACGAATCCGATGCGCAGGATGTTGGTGTCGCGATCCTCGCGACTGAACCCCAGACCCTTCGAGAGATGCGTTCGCACGACGTCACCGTCGAGAATCGTCGCCTGGCGCCCACGTTCCAGTAGCATTGGCACCAGGGCATTGGCAATTGTTGACTTCCCGGCACCACTCAGGCCTGTGAACCAGACACAGAACCCCTGCTTGTGGCGCGGCGGATAGGATTCGCGGAGGATCTCGGCAGCCTCCGGGCGGGTAAACCAGGCTGGCAACGTCCGGCCCTTGGCCAGATACTCCTCGCGCACCTCAGTCCCTGACAGGAAGAGTGCCTTGGCAGTTGCCGGAGCCTCTTCCTCGGCGACATAGTCGTCCTTGTCCTCGAGGTAGACCAGCTCACTGAAATTCACGGGCTCGACACCCAACTCATCGGCATACTGCGCCATCATCTCCTGCGCCTCGTAAGGGCCGTAGAAGGGACGTCCGGCGCTGTCCTTGCCCGGCCCAGCGTGGTCACGTCCCACGATAAAGTGCGTTGCGCCGTAGTTGCGGCGGATGATCGCATGCCAAAGCGCCTCACGCGGCCCCGCCATGCGCATCGCCAGCGGCAACAGGCTCAGCACGGTCGGGTACCCCTGGTAGTAGTGGTCGACCAGGGTCCTGTAGACCCGCACGCGAGTGTAGTGATCGACATCGCCTGGCTTGGTAAGACCTACGACCGGGTGAATGAGCAGGCTTCCCCCGACACGTTCGGCAGCGCGCTTGGTCAACGCCTCGTGGACCCGGTGCATCGGGTTACGCGTCTGGAAGGCCACGACCTTGTGATTGCCCATTTGGGTCAACAGGGCTCGAACCTGTCCAGGCGTCCGCCGCAGATCAATAAAGTCGTAGTACTTCGGAAGGTTGATGACGCGCAATTCGCCAGAGATGCACAAGTCGCCCCAACGCGACATCTCGGACACAAGCGGATGCCGGTGATCGGTCGATCCCAGAACCAGCCGCGCCTCACGGATCGGATCCCAACGGAAGACCTCCTCTAGGCGCATCATGGCGATGACGTAGTTGCGTGAGTCACAGAGCGTGATCCACTCGCCGCGCGTTGGCAGGCTCTCCCTATTGATCGTCAGGGTTACGGGGATCGGGAAGAGAGTCCCGTCTGCCAGACGCATCTCGGTGAGGACACGTTGGTAGTCAGCCTGTCCCATGAAGCGGCTGAGCGGCGAGAAGCCACCGGTTGCCAGCAACTCCAGGTCACAGAGGTTGCGATCCGAGATCTGGAGTGTGGGGTACTGATTGGCCTCAGCCATCAGCGCCTCGCGCTCTCCATCGAATGCCACCAAATTCACCAGCTTCCCACCATACGGAGGAATCAACACACTCGAGTCATCCACCATTCCACATCGCCTCCAAGGGTTTCTCCAGGATGCCACAGCACATCCGGTGAGTCTGCAATACAAGAAAAAAGCCTATACCCCGGAGGGGGGTACAAGCTTTGCGTGCCAACTGAGAGCATCTTACCCGAAGGGGGGGCCCTGTCAAGGCACTCTAAAACAGCGCTCGGTCGGGCCAATCATCAGCCAGGCAGGGCCGCAATCGGTATCAGACGCCTGGTGACAGCTCCGCCTCATCCAGGGTAAGCGCATCGCCAGGCCCAACAGCTCCGAGCGCCTTCAGCAAGCGCACCATCTGGGCGTTGTTGGTCAGATCACCCCGGGTGCGCTCGAGCACTCCGCGAAGCTGATCGACTCTGTGGCGCAACCCGCGGGTGATGACGTCGGGATAGCTGAACGACATCAGGACCTCGTACGCTGCATCCATGGCCGCTAACAGACGCTCCGCCTCCTCGAGCTTCTCGTGGCGCAGCATATCAAGACAGCGACGGCGTAGCTCACTGGCAGCCTCGCAGACACCGTTCAGGTAGGTGTTCAGTGGGATACCCGAGGCCGACACTTCGGGCATGGCTCGATTGGAGATCAGGGCCAATGTCACCCGGGCCTCCACAAGTTCCTTGAGCGCATCCTGGGTGTACCCGGCATAGACCAGCTCGGGATAGGGCGCGAGCAATGTCTGCATCGCTTGTCCGACGCGCTCAGCCTCTGCCAGAAGGGTTTCGGCCTCATCCCAGGCATCCCGGTGGCCCGCGCGGATGGCGTTCGAACAGAGCCGGATCAGGTCGCGGCTCTGGGCCAAGGCCTGATCACGAATCTCGTTCTGCGCACCAAGGTCCACCTCGGCTGCGGCAGCAAGCTCGTCCAACCACATCTGGAATGCATCACCCATAGAGCAGCCCTACTCCGTTTCAGGCGGGAACTTCCCGCCGAAGAACGACCGAATGAGGTCGTCACCGTGGCCAGGAACCACAATCTCGCCAAACGCCGCTTCATACTTGGCCAGATTTTCCTCGAGGGCTCGCAGCATCAACTTTGCATTGAGCGGCGTCATCACCACCCGGGTACGCACGCGCACCTTCGGCTGATTGGGAAGCAGCTGGGCCAGGTCGAAGATCACCTCGGAAGGTGTATGTGAAATGACCGCGAAATTCGCATAGGTCGCGTCCAGATCGGCAGGAAGCTCGATATTGATCGATCGCGGTTTGGACTGTGACATAGATCTCCTTCGGTAGAAAACGACAGAGGGGATCCTTCCCCTCTGTCGTCAACGCGCCACGGTGTGCAGCTACTTAGAAGGGTATTTCATCCTCAGGGACGAAATCGGGCCCTCCCACCTCGTCACCACCAGCACCCGACGTTGCATCGGCGCGGGTACCAAGGAAAACAATCCGATCAGCAATCATCTCATAGCTTGCCCGAGGCGTGCCATCCTGACCCGTCCAGATACGTGGACCACCGGTCGCCTTGTCAGCAGTCATCCGCCCCTCAACCATGACCTGGCGCCCCTTGGTCAGATAGTTCGCGGCGACCTCAGCCTGCTTGCGCCAAGCCGAGACCCTAAACCACACCGTCTCTTCCCCCTGCGAGCCATCCTGGTTCGTCCATCGACGATTGGTTGCGACGCTGAAGGACGTTACGGGCGTCCCATCGGGGGTGTAGCGCATCTCGGGGTCACGCCCCAGATTCCCAACAATGATCACCTTCTGGTAAGACATGCGTACAACTCCTTTCGGATTCCGGCAAGACACTGCAGAGGAGTACCTATGGGCTACATTCTACCCCAGACAGTACGGCAAATCAAACCGCCTGCGGCAGACGCAAAAAGACACTCAGGGAGATTCGCCCTCGATGAAACAGATCAGGCCATCGGCAATGCCACGTGCGACGACGTCGGAGCGCTCGGTAAGCAGCTCCCGATCACCCGACATAAAGCCGGTCTCAATGATCGCTGCGGGCGTATTGGGGTTGATCTCGTATAGGGCATGGTATCGCCGCATATCGTACGTGATCGTGTGGGGATCAAACGGGATGCCCGTATGCTCACCGTAACGCTGGCTCAGGCAAGCAGTCAACCGGTCCTCTGCATCGGGAATCGAGCTCGATTCGGCCCGAGCCACCTTATAGCCTGACCGATCCACAAGGGTACAGGAATCTGCATGGATCGACACCAGAGCATCCGCCGTATACCCCGTCAGGCGCGCATCAAACTCCTCCAACTGCGTGACCGACCACCCGCGAGCCGACAGAATCGCCACAACCTGGCGCGCAACATTGTCATTGATGGTGACTTCCTGAAGGCCATCAGGGCAGACCGCCCCACTGTCGCTGCCTGTATGACCGGCAATGATCCCCACGCGCGGGACCGTGGGCGTCGGGGTAGACACAGGTACTGATGTCGCCACAGGCGTGGCAGTACTGAGTGGAATGACCACCAACCCCTCTGACTCCTCTGACACACCCTCGGCATCGGTCGCAACAGCGACGATGGGCACAAGCCCGGCAGGAAAAGGCCGCCACAAACGCGACCAACACCAGTGCGCGCATGGTCAGTCCCATAGCCCAGGGATCCGATTCTGTGCTTTTCTTCATATCATCTTAGCGCATGCGGCGCTTCCATTCATCCTTAAGCTGCATTCTATCCCAGTCGTCCTGATAGGTGAGAAAATCGCGCAACAGCCGGCAGAACTTGCTCGATTGCTCAAGCATCGGGTAGTGCTGCACACCATCGAAGACTATCGAGTGAACGTGCGCACTCAGGTTTGCCGCCAGTGCATCATCCGGCGGTTGGACGATCGGGTCGTCTGCACCTGCAACGAGAAGAACCGGGACGGCACTATCACGAAGCAGCGCACCGATGTCCTGATCAGCAACGGAACGTACGCTCTGCACCACCGCCGCGCCCTCCGTCTTCGCCGCCTCGATGTCAACCTCGTCATAGGACTTGATCCGGCGCCCAAGCACCGCCCGGGCAGCATTCTCCCCACCGCCGAAGGTGCTCAAGGCCCGCCCAATGTGAGCGCCGGTCAGAGGTAAGCTGATAGCCATGACCTGTTCGACGCACTCAGGGTGGTCCCGTGCAAGGGTGAGTCCCACGGCGCTGCCGAGCCCGTGGCCTATGATGGGCAATCGACCAATCCCCAGTTGATCGAGAAAGGCAGCGACCTGATCCGTGTACCCGGGCAGGTCATATCTCGAGGGAACTCTGTCCGAATCCCCAAAGCCCCAGAAGTCCAGGGCATAGGCCCGGTGTGAGGACGAGAGCTCGATCATCGTGGGCACCCAATAGCGCCAGGAGCCCAACCACCCATGAAGGAATAGCAGCGGTTGACCACGACCGAGCACCTCGTAATGTACCAGGCTATTGGCGACAACCAGAGCGCTCATGGGGCTCCACAGCGATACCTATGTCTGGTCCGAAGGGGCCAGAGCGCGTTTGACCTGTGCAGTGAGTTCATCAGGCGAGAAGGGCTTCAGAATGTAGTCGATGGCCCCAGCCTCGAACCCCTGACGGATCTCGGACTCTTGGCCCTTGGCAGAGAGAAAAAGGACCGGGATATCCCTCGTCTCGGGCGACGCTTTGAGCGCCTCACACGCCTGATAGCCGGTCATTTTGGGCATACGCACGTCGAGCAGGATCAGATCGGGTCGGGTCGCTAATGCCTGCTCGACCGCCTCGACCCCATTCTGAACCGAGACAACCTCGTACCCAGCGAACTGGAGCGTGAATGAGATCAGTTCGCGGATGTCGCGTTCATCTTCAGCGATCAGGATTTTGAGCATACGACAACTTCCCTTCCAGCTTCTGAGGGACGATCTGGGAACAGGCGCCCAGGCGCTACATGCTATCGCGACGCCTGGCTTCGGCCGCAGCCTCCGTGATTTCTCGGATATCGGTGAACGGACCGTCATCGGACGTGAGCGCTCCGATTGCCAATCGCATCAGTGGCGTCTGAATGTCGTTGCCTGCGTCATCCTTCACCACCAGATAGCCCTGCATCCGGGTCATAAAGTCATAGTGCGTGCCCACATCCTTGTCGAACCTCTGGCGGATAACATCGCGCAAGTGGTCCACCTTGTCGGCGCCGGTAACCACGATGAAGTCGTCGCTGCCAATGTGACCGGTGAAATCATTGTCAGTGCCCACCTCGTCGACCGCAGCATTCAAAATCATACCCGTGAAGCGCAGAACATCCTGCCCCGCAACGAAACCGTATGCCTGATTGAATGCCTCCAGCCCCCTGATACCAATGTAGAGAATCCCCCACTTCTCGGCCCGGAGCAGCGCGCGCAGTTGCTGCTCGATCAGCTTGCCACTCGCCAACCCCGTGGATGGGCTGGTCAAGCTGGCAACCTCAGCGCTTGTAATAGTGTTGCGAACGCGCAGGCGCAACTCCTCAACATCGAAAGGCTTGGTAATGTAATCGTCTGCACCAAGTTCGAGACCCCGAATCCGGTCACTGCGCTCATCCTTCTGTGTCAGAAAGATAATCGGGATGTGGCTGGTTCGCAGATTCGTGCGCAATCGCCGGCAGACCTCATAGCCATCAATGTCGGGGAGCATAATGTCCAGCACGATCACATTGGGCATCTTCTGCCGCGTCGCATCCAGAGCGTCCAGACCACGCAGGGCTACAGAAACCTCATACCCCTGCGCCTTGAAATAGAGCTGCAGCATATTGGAGATATCAGCATCGTCTTCGACCACCAGGATGCGACCAGCGCTCATCGCTTACCTCCTGCCTTATAACAATAGAGCCCCATCAGTCCCGGGGATAGAGTCGGGGATGTAGGCTCTCCCCGTTCTCAAGCCCCAGGTGGTCACTGTCCTCCCAGAGGACATTCTTACGAACCACACGCCGGTCCGGCGTTGCAAAGAGGATGACGTCGGAGTCGATCATCCGGGCCGGGAAGATGACCATCCCTGACCCGATGCGCACATTGTGCCCTACGGCTCCGCCCAATGCCGTCATCCCCGTATCCTGCAGAGTCCCGTTGAAATACGATCGCACCGGTCGATCCACCAGGTTGAAGTCGGTGAACGTGTTACCGGCACCTATAAACGATCCTCGCCCGACCACGGTCATCTGCAGGCAAGAATTCTGTGCCAGGACACAGTTCTCCATCAACACCGAGCGATAGAGCGCCGCACGGAACGGCAAGAACGAGCCATTGCCCACCACGCTCAGCATCAACTGGCACCCCTGATCGATGGTTACATTATCGCCGATGGTGCAATTGCCGACAACCGCCCCCGCACCGATGGAGACATTGTTGCCGATGAATGTAGGGCCCTGAATCGTAGCAGTTGGGTCGATGCTACAGTTTTTGCCAATCTTCACCAACGCCGAAGTGGTCAGGACCTGTTTTCGCTCGACCATGCCACGCCAGAGAAGTTTCAGGTTCAACCCCACGTTCCTTTCAGCATCACGTTCGAAGCGTGCACCAATCGCGAAGATGCCGAAATCGACATTGGCGTGGAGAACGTGCACCCAGTGTTCGATGGAGAGAAAGGGCTTGGTAGGCAAGTCGTACACGAGATCACCATAAGGATTCGCCATATGGGTAGGCACGTGGTAGAACCCCACCTCGCGAGGTTCGGTATCGATGACCAGGGGGATGGCATCCGGCTCGACGCCGTGAGGGTAATACCAGAGATCGGCAACGTAGTGCTGGCCCTCTCGTTGTATACCTTCCTGGAGATAGATCGCATGGCCATTGATGGCACGATCGTCGAGCGAAAAAGCGACCCGACATGCTTTGCCCAAAGCACGTGCACGTTGCACGAACTCGTCGATGAACTCGGCATCGAAGTAAAGGTTGTCGCGGTGGACCAACATCTCCACCGGACCCACCTTGATCTGCTCCAGAGAGTCGACCTCGTGTTCCTCGGTCGTATAGCGGGCCAGGACGTCACGCTGGTGCAGCCACAAGGGCTTGGTCAGCACACTCAACTCGCGCGCAGGCTCGTTGAAGGGAGGAATCTTGCGCCTGTCTCGCAGGATGACCTTACGCATCGCTTATGCCCCCGCAAACGATGGCGGAACCTTGTCGATAGCAAAGACGCAGGCCGGATCTCCGAGAGCGATGCAGGCCGTCTCCCGGATGGTGAACCGGCGCCCCCGGCTCACCCAAAACAACAACTCATCCAGGGTGCCCTGCATATAGCCGCACGCCGGGATATCGGTTCTGCGCCCCGCACAGAGTCCACAGGTCTCGACTTTCACAAGATACTGGTCGTGGCTTTCGCCAAGAACCAGACGTTCATCGGTATAGCGGTTGATGATCTCGGCCACTACCTCAACCCCGATCCTGACCCGTAGAGATAGCGGGAGAAAGCGCAATAGCACATCAGCGAAACTGACAAGCCCGCCAAAACCTTCGATCCAGTACTTGAAGCTCTCCCGACCAGCCTGCTTGGCCAGCCGGTCACCAGCCTGTACACCGTAGATGCTCTCGAGGGCCTCGAAGAGGCGCCCGATCTCGGAGAAAGTGAGGCCTGGTTCGAAATCGGCGGGGGGCAGCGTACCTACATAGTGTGGAAGCTTGGCCGTCGTCAGAACAGCGCTGCTGCCATTCGCCCCCAAGACGTCCTGAAGCGCCAGAAGCAGGATGCGCGAGATCCTGTTCGGAAAACAGGCGTTGCGGTGAGCAGGATCAACGCTCACGTCTCCGCCAGGAAACCCAGGATCGCGTTGTGAAAGCGTTGGGTCTCGTCGAGCATCGGGAAGTGTCCCGAGCCTTCGAAGGTATGTAGAGTACTGGCTGCGATTCCGGAACGCAACAGCTCGCCCTGCTTTGGGTTGACGATGTTGTCCTTGCGTCCATAGATGCCCATCGCTGGCACGCGGCATTCGTGAAGCCGGGGCCGCAAATCGGTGCGCCGCAGGTCACCGATGCTACGGGAGAAGGAATCAACCGTCGTCCGTGAGATGTCGTCACGCAATAGCCCCCAGAGCCTGCGCGCATCCCGGGCATAGGTGACAGAAAGTACCTTCAACAACGCCGGGAGCACACCGGGGATGCCGTACAGCAACCTGGCAACCGAACGATACCCGGCAGCCTTGAGCAACAAGCTCAGCCCCGAACCCACGATGGGCGAACCAACGACGGCTACCTTCGAGACACGCTGAGGATGCGCGAGGGCCAGGGATAGCGACACAGTCCCCCCCATTGAGTGCCCCATCACGTGCGCTGTAGCCAGCCCCATCCGTTCCATGAACTGATCGACCATCTCAACGTACTCATCGACGGAGAAGGCGCCCTGTTTGGCCGACTCACCAAAACCCCAGAAGTCCAGGGCATAGGTCTTGAACTTGTGTCCGGCCAGAAACTCCATGGTCGACATCCAGTAGTTCCACGAGCCGAGCCAGCAATGCAGCAAGACGACCGGCTGGCCCCGGCCAAAGGTCTCATAGTGAACGATGCCCCTCTCGGTGACGATGGAGCTCATAGTCTAGACTTCCTCTGCTTCAACTTCAACCAGCTCCAGGATCGCATACAGGAGCTCGAGGAGGACACTCTTGACGGATTCCTTGTCCTTCGCCACGCACGGGACCACCTTGACGTCGGGGTCGACACGCAACACGATACGCAGATCATCGGCAGGCCACGCATCGTCCAGGTCCTGTTTGTTGGCCGCCACGAGATAGGGCACGGGGGAATAGCTGCGAAACGTGTCCAGAATACGCCGCGCCTCGCGAAAAGTCTCCGGTCGCGTGCTATCCACCATCACCACAAACCCCAACATGCCCTCCGACAGGATCTCCCACATGAAGTCGAACCGGCGTTGTCCGGGGGTTCCGAACAGGTAGAGGATCAACTCCTCATCGATGGTGATGCGACCGAAGTCCATCGCAACGGTCGTCTGATCTTTGATGCGCTCCGACTTACGCGTGATCTTGCGTTCGGTAGAGACGACGTCGATTTCGCTGACAGCCTGAATGAACTCTGTCTTGCCCGAAGAGAAGGGGCCGGTGACAACGATTTTCAGAGTCTGCATGCATCACAGCTCCCGGATGCGCCGGATCAGCCTCTGGATGATGCCGCGCTTCACCGCAGGACGTTTCATCTGCGTTGCGCTGGGTTGTTTTTCAGCAGCAGGCGCATCGGGCTTGACAGCCCGGGGAGCAACGGGCTGTGCGGGGCGGATCATCTCGACCCCGCCTGCAGCAGCCCATAGACGATCTTTCGGATCTGCAACTCATCCATGGCGTTGTAATGAGCGATCTGGCGGATGGAGTTGCGTGGGTTAATGAAGGAGATGACGCGCCATTCTTCAACGCTCAGGTTGATGTCGCGCAGTGGGGTCGAAGGTCGCTCGGCGAATTTCAGCGTGATATCGAGATCAGGAAGCTCGTCGCGCAGCAACTCCCATTCCTTGAGCCGCCGATTGCCCTCGATGATGAGGTTCTCGAGCGCGATGGACGTAGTGATCTTGCCCTGGACCGGCAGCTCAGAAGGTT
Source organism: Chloroflexota bacterium (assembly GCA_022707665.1). GTDB lineage: Bacteria > Chloroflexota > Anaerolineae > B4-G1 > SLSP01 > PWVB01. Next base: position 61 of record JAKJAE010000016.1, on the reverse strand, counting down.
CGAACCGGAACGTCCCATGGTTCCAGGAAAACACCTGATACACAATGTCGACGACATGCTG
>JAKJAE010000169.1 GCA_022707665.1 Chloroflexota bacterium | reverse complement strand
GGAAGTACATGAAAAGTGATCTGTGGCTCGAGTTCCGTGGTCTTCCCACGGACCAACAACGCAGACTGCCAAACCCGCCGATCCAGAAGCCCTACCCTGCTGACCAACCGCTTATCGACCTGGTTCAGCCTGAAGACTTTCAGGTAGGTACCTTATCAGTTCGCGAAGCGATAGCTCGGCGCACCAGCCGTCGGGCATACTCGCAGACTGCGCTCTCATTGGAGGAGCTATCCTATCTCGCGTGGGCCACGCAGGGGGTTCACGAGATCTGGCGTGGCGGCATCGCCGTTCGCAGAACCGTGCCCTCTGCTGGTGCAAGGCACGCATTTGAGACCTACCTGGTCCTTAATCGCGTCGAAGAACTTGCAGTGGGACTCTACCGCTACCTCTCCCTGGAGCACAAGCTGCTGCCATTGCGGATGGATCCGGCACTGCCAGGAAAGGTCGCCACAGCGTGTCACGAGCAACCCTTCATCGCCAGAAGTGCCGCCATATTCATCTGGACCGCAATACCCTATCGCACCGAGTGGCGCTATGCCCATATGGCACCGAAACTGGTCAATATCGATGCAGGACACGTGTGCCAGAACCTATACATGGCTGCCGAGTCGATCAGCGCCGGCGTCTGTGCGGTGGCAGCATACGACCAGAAGGACCTGGATGCGTTGTTGGGTGTCGATGGCGAGGATGAGTTTGCCATCTACGTCGCCCCCGTCGGGAAGGTCTGAGGAAAGCACCCTTTCCCAGGGCTTGCCGACTCGATAACCTGAGACCACAGAGGGCATCCGGACACGGACGCCCTCTGTCACAGTCCCAAACCCTACGCGATCGTCACTTCATCGCAAAGGTACACGTCCTGAATGGCGTGCAGCAACTCGACACCCTCGGCCATCGGCTTCTGGAATGCCTTGCGCCCACTGATCAAACCGGTGCCGCCTGCCCGCTTGTTGATCACGGCCGTTCTGACGGCCTGTGCCAGATCGTCCTTACCCGAGGCCCCGCCCGAGTTGATCAAGCCAGCACGACCCATATAGCAGTTTGCGACCTGATAGCGGCACAGATCAATGGGGTTATCCGTCGTGAGTTGGGTGTAGACACGCTTGTCGATCTTGCCATAGCTCGACTGCCCCATGTTGAGTGCTGTGTAGCCACCGTTGTTCTCCGGTTGCTTCTGCTTGATGATATCAGCCTCGATCGTCACGCCGAGGTGGTTAGCCTGTCCTGTCAGATCGGCGCTGACGGCGTAGTCGACGCCATCGCGTTTGAACGCTGAGTTGCGCAGATAGCACCAGAGGACAGTAGCCATACCCAGCTCGTGCGCCTTCTTGAATGCCTTACTCACTTCTACGATCTGGCGCGAGGACTCAGCCGATCCATAGTAGATCGTGGCGCCCACAGCGACGGCTCCCATATCGAAAGCCTGCTCGATCTGGGCGAAGAAGATCTGATCGAACTGGTTCGGATACGTGAGAAGCTCGTTGTGGTTGAACTTCACGATGAAGGGAATCTTGTGTGCATACTTGCGCGCTACTGCGCCGAGAACGCCCAGCGTGGACGCCACCCCATTGCAGCCACCCTCGATAGCCAGCTCGACGATAGCCGCCGGGTCGAAGTAAATCGGGTTCGGCGCAAACGAGGCTCCCGCCGAATGTTCGATGCCCTGGTCTACGGGCAAGATCGACAGATAGCCGGTCCCGCCCAGACGTCCGTGATCGAAGAGCGTCTGCAGGCTGCGCAGAACCGCTGTCGGTCGATCGCTCAGTGCCACGACGCGATCGACAAAATCCGGACCCGGCAGGTGCAGCTGCTCCTTGGAGATCGTCTGGCATGTGTGTGCCAGAAGCGACTCGCGCTCATCACCCAGGTATGCTCCAATGTCAGTGATAGTGAGTGCCATTGCTGTCCTCCTCAAGGGTTCATTCACCCGTGTAGCAGTCATCAACCAATACTAGCCCCTAACATCCGCGAAAGCAAGCAGCGTGGCCTGGCAGTTTGGCCACAATCGGCTACACTCGCGAACTGACGGATCGGTCCAAACCCAGACAAGGTAACCCACGTTGACTCACGAACCCCACCACGATGTCGCATCTTCACCACCCATATCGTTGCCGCAAATAGCTCGGATGTGGTGGCCGCTTGCCTTGAGTTGGGTGCTGATGAATGTGGAGGGTCCAGCACACAGTGCCATTGTCGCACGCCTCCCCAGGGCTGAGATCAACCTGGCCGCCTGGGGTGGCATTGTCTTCCCCGTCTCCCTCATCATCGAATCGCCCGTCATCATGCTCCTGTCCGCCTCGACCGCGTACTGCAAAGATTGGGACGCGTATCGCAGGCTCAGGCGTATCGCGATCACGCTGGGATCGATCTTCACCGGGCTACACATCGCGGTCGCATTCACGCCGTTGTACGACTTCGTGGCGCAGCAGATCATCCGTGCACCGGCTGAGATCATCGAGCCGGGACGCATCGGTCTGATGATCATGACGCCTTGGACCTGGGCCATCGCCTACCGTCGCTTCCAGCAAGGCGCCATGATCCGCTTTGGCAAGACGAGCGCTGTCGGAATCGGCACTGCAGTCCGGCTGACCGCCAACGCCTTGGTGCTGACAGCCGGCTACCTGTACGGACGGGTCGCCGGCATCGTGGTCGCGGCAAGTGCTGTTGCCGTGGGAGTGGTCGCCGAGGCAGTTTACGCGGGGCTGCGCATTCGGCCCATCGTGCGCAACCAGATCCGCACGGCACCGCGCGATCGGACGCCCTTCACCACGCGTGAGTTCGTTGCCTTCTACATCCCCCTTGCTCTCACGTCGCTGATCACGTTCTTCGTCTCCCCTGTCGGGAGCGCCGCGATGAGTCGAATGCCCGACCCCCTGAGTTCGCTAGCCGTCTGGCCCGTCGTCAGCGGTTTCATCGCCGTGCTGCGCAGCCCGGGCCTCGCCTATACCGAAGTAATCGTAGCGCTCCTGGACAATGTCCGGACCTACGCCAATCTTCGTCGCTTCGCCACGCGTCTGGGCATTGGGCTGGTGATGTTGGTCGCGCTTGTGGCGGTTACGCCCCTTGCCGAAGTGTGGCTGGATGACGTGATGGCGCTCCCTGAGAACCTGCTGCCATTGGGGCGAAAAGCGCTCTGGCTCGCCACGCTCTTGCCGGTTCTGGCTCTGCTGCAGAGCTGGTACCAGGGCATCATCGTCAACAGCAAGAGGACGCGTGGGGTGACGGAGTCGGTCGTGCTCTACATGGTGATCATGGTGCTGGCCTTCACGGTGGGGGTGGCCACACAACGTGTCGCGGGATTGATCGTTGCAGTCGCCGCAATGAGTGTGGCCGCCCTCGTACAGGTCGCGTGGCTTCGCCATCGCAGCAGTCCAGCTATACGCGCGCTAACGTCCTTCCGAAAGGAATCTGCAGGAGCCTGAGCGACGCCAGCGACATCGGCCAAACAAGCCGGAGACCCCGATCAGGAAACCGAAAGGCGCGCGCCCCTGCGATATGAGATGAGGCCGTCGCTTGCAGCGACGGCCTCATCGGTTCCAGATGCCGTTCCGATCCTTGACTTCTGAGGCACTATGGAATCAAGCTTGGCACGATTCCGACGGACGATCCACTCTGGTTGGTGTGAAGCTCGAACGTCTTGCCCCCGACGGACAACGTAACCCGATAGCCTGGCGTGATCACCTGAGCGCACACCGTTCCGGCGTTGTGTATTCCCAGACACGCATCGGACCACTCAACGGTCTCCCAATCCACCAGTTCGATGGCGCCCTCGGTCAAAGCCAGATGGCGGGCAAGGATCTCGATCGCCTTTGCTGCTGCCTGAGGCACGCCCGCATCTGGGGAATCCGCAGGGGGTTCGGTAGCCGGAGCATCGCCCTCGACCACGAGCTGCGCGCCGATCGAGGCGATCAGATGCTCAAGAGCAGCCTCGGCCTGGGCAAGTCGATCTGCATCTGCACCGGCTGCATAGAAGTCGTAGGCAAGGCGTGACTCACCCTGCTCCACCACGACCAGAATGTGCGACTGTACAGACTCGATGGGCGCCTGTTCTCCGCTGCCCTCAGTCGCCTCGCCAAATACGTTGACCAGGAACTGCCGTCCTGATCCAAGGCTCAGGTCAACATCGTCGACGGACACGATCTCGGACGGGCTAGGCAGCAGCGCGGCTTCGACCTCTTGTGGTGGCTCGAGTACCAACCACTTCAGGCCCACCAGAAGGTCCGACCCGGCTTCGGGCGACCAGACCCATTCGGGCTCCTGCCGCACCCAGCCTTCCGGGAGCTCGAAGCTCAGGCCGGCCTCCGGTACCTCAACGGAACTGTAGATGGGACTTTCCTCCTCCGGCAATGCAACTTCCTCGGATGTTGGTGAAGGCTCGAGCGTTACAATTGGTTCCGGAGTATCGGTAGCATCCTCAACAGGCTCCGTGGCTTCTGTGGCCGATGGGGCAGGCGTCTCCGCCGCAGCATCTCCGACATCCGGTGCCGCCTGGCATCCCAGCATCGACGCAGCCAACAGCAGAACCAGAGTGATTGCCCATAGGGCACGTTTAACAGCCATCATAGTCCTCCTTCTCACACTGATGGGGAATAATCTCTCAATGTCCTGACGTAAAAGAGCGTGTTTGGGTTCCCCAGGTGCCTGTCAGACACGGAATTCCCCCAGGAAAGTGATCACCGACGTTCCCAGTGACGCAAGGTCATAGCCCCCCTCCTGCACGATGACAGTCGGAAGCCCCAGATTCGCCACACGTTGGGCAGCCTGTGCCCATCCGGCAAGCGAGAGATCAAACTTGCCAATAAGATCGCCAGCAACTGCGTCGGCACCGAGCGACACCACGAGAGATGCTGGCTTGAATGCCGCTAACGCCTCCAGGCCTCGATACAGCGCTGCCAGATATTCGGCGTCGCGGCAACCCAGGGGAAGTGGTAGGTTGAGGTTCGTGCCAAGACCTCGACCCGTGCCGGTCTCGTCCGCGTACCCCCAGTAATAGGGATAGTCCTGCGCCGGGTCAGCATGCAGCGAGACGTAGAGCGTCGAGGGGTCGGCGTAGAAGATCTCTTGCGTCCCATTGCCGTGGTGGTAATCCAGGTCAAGGATCGCAACAGGCCCACCGTCCAAAAGGGAGCGGGCTGCGGCGGCCGCATTGTTGAGGTAGCAGAACCCGCCATACTGATCAGACGTCGCGTGATGTCCTGGAGGGCGACAGAGAGCATAGGCGGAACGCGCTCCCCCCTGAACAAGCGAGGCGGCGGTCACGGCCACCTGCACACTCCAGTAGGCGGCCTCCCAAGTGCCTGCCAGAATGGGATCTTCGTAGTCGTACGTGTAGTAATCCCGCAGCGCAGGGAAACCATCAGGTCTATGGGGGAGACGTCTGGGGTCAACACCTGTGCGATCCGCCAGAAGTGGACCTGGCGTGCCCCTATACGCTGCATACTGCGTATACGCCGTTCTGAGGTAGTCAACGTAGTCAGCCGCGTGCACAGCGCGAATCGGCAATAGGCCGTGATCGATCGGTGGGATAATCGCGCCTAGCCGCGCCTTGACCACCGACGCCAGAATGGCGTCGGCACGCTCAGGGACCTCCGCATGGGCAAGGAGCTCCCCGTCGACCCGAACACCATCAGGCGCATGAAGTCGGTGGCGTTCAGAGAAAACCGTGTCCATTCCGTATCTCCCCAATAACAAAGGGCTCTCGGGAAAGCCGGCTGAAACCGGATCGCCCGAGAGCCCTCGAACCGACACGTCCGCCTCGCGCTCAGGCCATGCCGTAGCGGGCCAGAGCGAGGTTCAGGATCTCCTGGATCACCGTGGCATACGCCACACCGCCAGCGCGCGCCGAGATCACGATGTCACTGACGATGGGGTTGAGCCCCGGCAGCGTGTTGATCTCCATCAGGTAGACGGTGCCATCGCCGCTTGACCGGAAGTCGACGCGGCCGACGTCCAGGCCACCGATGGCCTCAAACGCCGCCACAGCCAGGGCATGCAGCTTCGCCTCAAGCTCCGCAGGAATATCCGCCGGGCACAAGTAGCCTGGCGCGTTCTCCGAATCGATGGCGTAGGACTTGGCCTCGGTATTGTAGATACCCTTCACCTGCCCACGACCAGTGTCGATCTCCAGCACCGGAAACACGTGGAAGCCGTCGGCGCCGTAGAAGTCAGACCGTCGCGGCTCCCCTGGAACGGGTGTATTGCCCACGAACCCAACTGTGAACTCCCGGCCAGCGAGGAACGGCTCAACCAACGCTGGCTGTCGATAGGTCCTCGTCACCCAATCGACCTGGCCGCGCAACTCCACTTCGGTGTGCACGATCGAGCGATGGTTGATTCCCATACCTGTGCCTTCGTG
>JAKJAE010000168.1 GCA_022707665.1 Chloroflexota bacterium | reverse complement strand
GATCGACCAACCGGCACTCCGCGGGGTTGAGGCTGACTTCACGCTCAAGGTTCGCCATGTCCACGAGCGGACCTTGCCAGACCTCGATAACGCTTTGGCCAGCACTGTGGGGTCGTTTGAGACCCTGGCCGAGCTCGAGAAGGACATTCGCGAGCGGGTGGTAGCGCACAAGCGGGAGCATGCCGAGAGCGAGTACCAGACGAAGTTGGTCTCGAAGCTCGTGGAGCAGTCGACGGTGGCCTATCCTCCCTTGCTGCTCACTGAGACGCTGGATGAGATCGTGAATGAGACCAAGGAGAGGGTTGAGAGGCAGCGCAAGATGTCCCTCGAGGATGCTCTGCGACTGGATGGCCTCACGTTGGAGCAGTTCCGCGATCAGATGAAACCCCAGGCGGAGATGCGGGTGAAGCGTTCGCTGGTCCTGAGCAAGCTCGCCGAACAGGAAGGCGTGGCGGTCAGCGATGACGAGGTCGCCCAGGAGTACAAGAATCTCCTGAGCCGTATCGGGATGGTGGAGCAGCTTACCGACCGGACCGTCGACGTGGATTCCCCGCTGGGTCGCAACCTGCGTTCCAACGTGCTGGGCCGCAAAGTGATGGATCGTTTGACCGCGATTGGTCGCGGTGAGGCGCAGGCGACCGAAGCCGAGGCTAGCGCCTAGACTGTTGTGAATTGCACACTAGTCGATGAGCGAGTCTGTGCCCGTCGGGGCCGGGTTCGCTCATCGAAAAACCGCCAGGCGGCGAGTGGCGGATGATGACCGAGGAGGCAGCTATGACAATCCCGTACGTCATTGAGAGCACCGGACGTGGGGATCGGATGTACGACATCTACTCCCTGTTGTTGCGGGAGCGCATCATCTTCCTGGGAACCCCGATCAACAGCCAAGTTGCCAACGTTATCGTTGCCCAGTTGCTCTTTCTCGATCGTGAGGACTCGGAGCGTGATATCTCCCTCTACATCAACTCCCCCGGGGGCGAGATTGCAGCGGGGCTGGCTATCTACGACACCATGCAGCTCATTCAGGCGCCGGTGTCGACGATTGCCGTGGGTATGACTGCCAGTATGGGTACAGTGCTTTTGACGGCGGGGACCAAGGGGCGGCGCTATGCATTGCCCCATGCGACCATCCATGTGCACCAGCCTCTGGGGGGTGTTCAGGGGCAAGCGGCCGACATTGAGATTGCCGCCCGGGAGATCCTCAAGAAGCGCGACCTGCTGAATGAGATTCTGATGCACCACACGGGGATGACCGAAGAACAGATCGATAACATCACCGATCGTGACTTCTACATGACAGCAGCCGAAGCCATAGAATATGGCATCGTCGACAAGATTCTTGAGCCTGTCGAAAGATAGCGCTCACATCGGGGGGGGACCAGTGTCTCCCCCCGAATTTCGTATTGGCGGGGTGAATCATCAGCGTTGTTTCCTCTGTGAGACTTCTCTCACATTATGCCTGATCATTTCGATCATCCAATCATACCTGTAGGAGCCAGGAGGTTACAAACGTGGATCTAGAAGTCTTGAATGGCCTTTTGCGGCCGAAGTCTGTTGCTGTGGTTGGGGCTTCAGACACCCCCGGCAAGATCGGGTATACCGTTGTTCGCAGTCTGCTCGAGAGCAAATACGAGGGCCCGATCTATCCGATCAACCCCAAGGGGGGGACCATTCAGGGGCTCCAGGCGTATACGTCGGTCCTGGAGGTGCCTGGCGAGATCGATGCCGCAGCGGTCGTAGTGCCGGCAAAGCTGGTACCCCAGGTCGCCACGGAGTGTGGGCAGAAGGGCGTGAAGGGCCTGATCGTGATTGCGTCGGGGTTCAGTGAGGTTGGCCTGCACGACCTGGAGGACCAGGTCGTGACCATCGCGCATGAGTATGGAATGCGCGTCCTGGGCCCCAACATTGTGGGTATTCTGTCCAACTCCGACAAGTGCAACGCTTCGTTTGCACCGTTCCTGCCCCTGGCGGGCAGCGCTGCGCTGGTCTCTCAGAGCGGTGCGTTGCTCATCGCGATGGATGCCTCGACCTACATCCGCCGGGTTGGCTTCGACAAGATGATCTCCATCGGGAATATGTCCGATGTGGATTTTGCCGACCTCATTGAGTGGCTGGATCAGGATGCGAGCACTGAGTGTGTCTCGCTCTATATCGAGGGCATCCGGGATGGGCGCCGTTTCATGGAGACTGCGCGCAAGGCAGGCAAACCCATCGTTGCGCTGAAATCGGGTGTCTCGGCCCACGGTGCTGCTGCAGCGGCCTCGCATACCGGCTCTCTCGCCGGGGCGCAGAAGGTCTACGATGCAGCGTTTGGGCAGGCCGGGGTGGTTATGGCCTCTGACCTGAACAACCTCTTCGACCGCACGTTGGCGCTTTCGCTGCAGCCGCCTCTGACGGGCGATAACCTCCTGATCCTGACCAATGGTGGTGGCGTAGGCGTGTTGGCGACCGACTCGGCAGAGCGGTATGGCTTGCCCCTGCGGTTCGCGCCGAAGGATGTCCAGGTCGAGCTCAAGAAGCACATGCCGGAGTTCGGGTCGGCGAAGAACCCCGTCGATCTGACGGGTATGGCTGGACGGGATTGGTATCAGGACTCCACGCAATATGCCTATGGCCATAGCTGGGTCGATGGCCTGGTGGTCCTCTACTGCGAGACGGCGATGACCGATCCGCAGAATATCGCTGAAGGGATCAAGGCTGCGGTCGACGCATCGGGCGTCAAGGGGAAGCCCATTGTGGTTTCGTTCGTCGGTGGCGAGCGGTCGGAAGCCGCGATGCGTTGGCTGGTCGAGAACGGCATCCCCGCCTACAACGAACCGGACACCGCCGTGAACGCGATGGCAGCGCTTCGCGAGTACGCCAGGAACAAAGCGAAGGCTTCCAACGGTTTCACCAAGCTCACCGATGTGGACGAGGCCAAGGCACGTGCGATCATTGCACAAGTCCGCGCCGCTGGTGATCGCAACGTCACCGAGATGGAGTCCAAGATGGTCTTCGAGGCCTACGGGCTGCCGGTGGTTACCTCTCGTCAGGCGACGACCGAGGATGAGGCGGCAGAGATGGCCAATGCGATGGGCTATCCCATTGTGATGAAGATCCTCTCACCGGATATCCTGCACAAGTCCGATGCCGGTGGCGTGAAGGTTGGGTTGGAGTCCGAGGCCGAGATTCGCGAGGCGTTCCGCACGATCATGGCAAACGCCAAGGCCTACAATGCCAACGCCGACATTCACGGCGTGGTGGTGCAGAAAATGGCTCCCTGGGGGACCGAGGTGATTCTGGGTTCCGTGAATGATGCAACGTTCGGTCCGACGCTGATGTTCGGTCTGGGCGGCATCTTCGTGGAGGTGCTCAAGGACGTCACGTTCCGCGTTGCCCCGGTGGGTGTCGAGGAGACGCTGTCGATGCTGTCCGACATCAATGGGGCACCCATTCTCAAGGGCGTCCGGGGTGAAGCACCCAGGGACACCAAGGCCCTCGCCGACGTACTCAGCCGCTATTCGCAGATGATCTGCGATCTGGCTGACGAGATCCAGGAGTCTGACGCCAACCCGATGATCGTCTACGAAGAGGGCGCTGGCGCGTGCATTGTTGACGCTCGCATCATTCTCAAGCCAAGGAAGAGCTAGGCACGCCTCGAACGGAAGCGTGAGGATGGCCGCCCGTGCGCGAAGCGCGGGCGGCCATTGTGTTTCCAGGCCTTCTGCTTGCGGTGGGACAGACTCTCACCTATACTGGATCGCGACTAGCCCTGCTGAGGGAGGTGGCTGTGGGCCTCAATGACGCTGCATTGCCCTTGTGTGTGCGCGATCTGACCTTCCGGTACCGCATTCGCGAGCAACCCGCCATTCGCGATCTATCCCTTGATCTACACCCGGGGGAGTTGATGCTCGTGGCCGGCACCAGTGGTTGCGGCAAGACGACGCTCATGCGGTGCATCAACGGCCTCATCCCGCGCAGTTATCACGGCGAGCTCACCGGGACTATCCAGATCTTCGGCGAGGATGCCCACAGGATGAGCATGGCCGAGCTATCGCAGAAGGTCGGAACGCTGTTGCAGGACCCTGAACGGCAAATCGTGGGCAGCTTTGTGCTTAACGAGGTGGCTTTCGGCCTCGAGAATCTGGGCATACCGCGTCGGGAGATGCTGGCGCGCATCGACGAAACCCTCGACTTCCTGGGGATTTTGAAGCTGCGCGACCGTGAGACCTTCAGCCTGTCGGGCGGCGAGAAGCAGAAAGTCGCGTTGGCTGGAGCGCTGGCGATGCGGCCCCAGATCCTGTTGTTGGATGAGCCGTTAGCAAGCCTGGACAGCGCTTCAGCTCAGGAGGCACTGGCTCTCTTCCGTCGCCTGGCTGACAGCGGTGTCGCCATCATGCTGGTGGAGCACCGTGTCGAGGATGTGCTGCGCATTGGGCCCGATACCGTCCTCTACCTTCGTAACGGGGAACAGGCCTATTTTGGAGATGCCACTGGCGTGCTGGACGTGCTCGACTACCACGAGGTGAAGTTGCCTGCGCCCGTGGTCTTCGAGCGGGCCAAAGCGGTGCCGGCCCCCCATTTCGAAATGGCCGTGAAGCCCGATGGTCATGAAACCCTTGTCGCGTTCGATCATGTAGGATTTCGATACGATCCCGCGCTCCCCGATGTGCTACACGATGTGAACTTCACCGTGCACAAGGGCGACGTGGTAGCGATGCTGGGCGCCAACGGCGCGGGCAAGACCACGCTGGTCAAGCACGCCCTCGGCCTCCTCAAGCCGACGGCCGGCCGGGTCCTGCTCGAAGGGCGCGACACGCGCGACATGTCAGTTGCGCAGGCGGCGCGCACGGTTGGGTACGTCTTCCAGAGCCCCTCACAGATGCTGTTTGCCCCCACCGTCAAGGAGGAGTTGGCTTTCGGGCCGCACAATCTGGGATACGCCACGGAGCAAATCCAGCGCGATGTGGCCATGGCGCTGGATGTGGTAAACATGACCGACTATGCGGACTCGCCGCCCCTGGCGCTCTCCTTTGGCCAGCAGAAGCGGATCAGCATTGCCGCAGTATTGGCGATGCGTTCGCGAATCCTGATGATGGACGAGCCGACGGCGGGGCAGGATTACTGGAACTACACGGCCTTTATGGATGCGATTCTGCAGATGCCGGGGTTCGACGCCGTGATTTTCATCACCCACGATCTCGATCTGGCCATCAGCTATGCCAATCGGATTGTCCTCGTCAGCGAGGGAGAGATTGCTGCTGATGGGTCGCCCGACACCGTGTTGGTCGATGAGGATCTCCTGCTGCGTTGCCGGGTTGTGCCGACATCTCTTCTCAGGCTGAATCTCGAGAAGCTTCCGGCGACGGGGGCCTTCATGCGGGCTGAGTTGCTGGCCCACGCCGTCGCTTGAGGCGCTGCGTCTGGCGTAGAGAAGGAGGTATGATCGGGACGTGATGTGTGAATCGCCCAGGTGGCGAAGTCGTCGATGATTTCCCTGTCTGACTGCTATCAACGGGAGGTCTGTTATGGAGAAGAAGTCGTTGTGGTCGTTTGGTACGCGTGAGGTCGTCTACGCGGCCATTGGTGCCGCACTGTACGGCGTTTTCTCATGGGTCACGAACTGGATCGGCCTTCCCGCGGCGGGCAATATCTCGCTGCGTCCGGCTGTAGCGATCCCCCTGTTCTTTGGTGTTGCCTTTGGCCCGATCGTGGGCTTCATTACGGGATTTCTGGGAAATGTCCTGGGTGATTTCCTCTCGGGCTACGGCTTCTGGTGGTCGTGGGACCTGGGCAATGGCCTGATGGGTCTGATCCCCGGGCTGATGGCTGCCGGCATTGCTTCGTACAAGGCCAAGGGCACCATCATCAAGGCCGAGATCCTGGTTGTGATTGCTACGGCTATCGGGATGCTGGTACCATCGCTGTTGGAGATTCCGTTGAGCGGCATCGATCTCAGAACGGCGATCGTGGGGTACTGGTTCCCCTCGTTCCTGAGCAACGCCATCAACGGCCTGATTCTCGTGCCGATTCTGATGGTGGCATACGACGCGGTCGTCTCGCGATCCGGACGCTAGCGTGAACCTATCGGGCCGGCCTTGCTGGTGAGCGGCAGGGCCGGCCGTTGGCGGGAGAGACTCTATGCTAGTTACCTGGAAGTACCGGCCCCGAGGCAGTGTCATCGAGAAGATCGATCCTCGTGCGCGTTGGATCACGTCCTTCCTCGTCCTGTTTGCCCTGACGCAGTTCTGGGACATCCGCTTCCTGCTATTCTTCCTCGTCATTGTGCTGGTCCAGTATGCGTTGGCGCGCCTGACCTGGGCCGAGACGCGCCGGGCGTGGCTGTTCATCCTGTTCTTCGTCGTCGGAATTGTGGCACTGA